>JBDSRN010000068.1:0-3747 GCA_039929265.1 Steroidobacteraceae bacterium
CGATCGCGACGACCCACTGGCCCGGCTTGAGCTTTGACGGATCGCCGATGCTCACGACCGGCAGATCCTTGCCCTCGATCTTGATCACCGCGACATCGGTGCGCGCATCGGCGCCGATCACCTTCGCGGCGTATTCGCGACGATCGACCGTGCGCACGGTGACTTCGGAGGCATCCTTCACCACATGGGCATTCGTGAGGATGTAGCCATCCGGAGTAACGATGAAACCCGAGCCCTCGCCACGCGCCGGCGGCGCGTTACCACCGCGACCCTGCCCAGGTCCCTGACCAGGGCTACCCGGACCATTGGGAATGCCGAAGCGCCTGAAAAACTCGTAAAACGGATCATCGGGTGACATCTGCGGCGGGCGCGACCGGCTCGCGTCACGCTTCCCCGTGACCTGGACGTTCACCACCGCCGGGCCAAATTTCTCGACCAGCCCGGCAAAATCCGGCAATGCCTGGGCAACAGTGACGGCAGCGGTGGCCGGCGTTGCCGGTGAGGTCGTTGCCGGTGCGCTTTGCGGCGCGGTTCCGGCGCGCGCGACAGTGGAACTACCGGGCGAGCAGGCCGACAACGCGGCAACCAGAGCAAGCGCGCCGATGGCGCGCGAACCGACACGTTCCTGGATCATGCGAGTGAATCTCCGACGGACAAGCAAGTGGAATGCAGAATAGACCCTGTGCCGGCACTTAGGTTCCTGCAACGCAAGGGCTGCCGCAGATCTGGCGCCAATGGCAGGGTATTCAAGTGCTCGTGCGCCGAGGATTTGTAGTGCGCTGGCGTCGCAGCGCCAGCCCGAAGGCCAGTGACGCCAGCGTAATGACCGGCCAGTTGCCGAATCTCAGGAAAGGAGTCACACCGCCGCGGGGCACCGCGCTGGCGCGCAGCACCGCCGGCTCGAACTGCGGCGCCTGCGCCACGACCTGGCCGCGCGGCCCAATTACCGCGGTGATTCCGTCGTTGGCCGCGCGCAGCAGGTAACGTTGGGCTTCGATCGCGCGCAGCCGCGCGATCTGGAAGTGCTGATGCCGGGCGGAGGAACGACCGAACCAGGCGTCGTTTGTCACGTTTACCAGCATTCCTGACGCGCGCACCGCAGCGAGCTGGCTGGTGGCATACGCGTCTTCATAGCAGATCGACGCAGCCAGCTTTATGCCCGCCGCCTGCAACGGCGCCTGGCGCGCGGCCCCCGCCGTGAAATCCGAATACGGCAGGCTCATGAGCCGCAGCCAGCTGCGTACGAACGCGGGCACGGGAAAGTATTCGCCGAACGGCACGAGATGACCCTTGTCGTAGAACTGGACGGTTGGGCCCAGTGCGAGCATCGAATTGAAATACCGTTCGCCATCGTCATCGACACGCACGACACCCATCACCACGTCCGAGCCATTGCGCGCAGAGCGTGAGTGGATTTCACCGAGATACTTGGTGAGATTGTTGGCCAGATCGGGCGCCGCGGCTTCGGGCCACACGATCAACTGCGCGCCGAGCGCCTGCTCATTGAGATCCGCATACAGGTCGAGCGTGTGCTGCAGATTATTTGCCTGCCATTTCATGTCCTGCGGGATCGCGCCCTGCAGGATTGCGATGCTCACCGCTTCGCCCGAGGACCTGGTCCATTCCACTCGCGCAAGCAGCAGCGCGGCGAGCCACGGCAGCACCAGCACAATTGCCGCGGCGATCCGCTGCTTGCGCTTGCCGCGCCACAGCGTGAACAGCGCCCCGGATGACAGCAACAGCAACGCGCTGAGGCCATAGACGCCAACCACTGGCGCGAGGCTCGCGAGCCAGGTATCGCTCTGCGAATAGCCGAGTGACAACCACGGGAATCCCGACAGAAACCATCCCCGCCACCACTCGCTGAACAGCCACGCCGCGGGAATCCCGATCAACCAGCGCCAGGTACCGCTTGCCGGAAGCCAGCGCGCGACCACGTAGCCGAGCAGCGCGTGATAGCTCGCCATGATCGCGATCAGCGCTCCCATGATCGCGAACGCGAGCCAGATCGGCGCCTCTCCGAACACGTGAATGCTGATGTACAGCCAATAGGTGCCTGCAGCGAACGTGCCCGCGGCGAAACACAAGCCCAGCCACGCGGCACGAAGCGGCGCTGCGCCTTCCCACAACCAGATGAGCACCGCCGGGGCCAGGATGGCGAGCGGCCAGTAACCGAGCGGCGCGAACGCGCAGGCGAGCGACGCGCCGGCCGCGACGCTGATGAGGCCCCCGACGTTACGGCCCGGCGTTGAACTGAATGCGGAATTCAGGATGTGGTGTCGGTATAGGGCGGCGCCGGCACGTTCCCCGGCAACGTGATGCGCAGGCTGTCGATGCGGCGCCGGTCGGCGCGCACAATGCGGAATTCCAGTCCGGCGATCATCAGGCTTTCGCCGCGTCGCGGCAAACGCCCGAACTGCTGACTGACAAGCCCGGCTACGGTGTCGAACTCGTCATCCGGAATGGCGGCATCGAAGAATTCGTTGAATTCGTCGATCGGGGTCGCGCCCCGCACGGAGAACTGACGATCCGCCTCACGCCGGATGTTCTGGTCGTCGTCCACGTCGAACTCATCGTCGATGTCGCCAACGATCTGCTCGATCACGTCTTCGATGGTCACCAGGCCAGCGACGCCGCCGTACTCGTCGACGACGAGTGCCATGTGATTGCGGTTGACGCGGAACTCCTTCAGCAGCACGTTCAGTCGCTTTGATTCCGGCACGAACACCGCGGGCCGCATGAATTCGCGCAGGTCGAACTGCGCGGCCTGCGCACTCTGCGCGGTTGCGAACAAGCGCAGGAGGTCCTTCGCGAGCAGGATGCCGACGATGTCGTCGCGATCCCCGTCCATAACAGGGAAACGCGAGTGCCCGGACTCGAGCACCGCGGGCAGGATCTTCGCGGGCGAATTCTCACGCCGCACGCACGTCATCTGGTTGCGCGGCACCATGATGTCCCGCACCTGCAGATTCGACACCTCGAGCACGCCTTCGAGCATCGCGTAACCATCGGCGTCGAGCAGCCCGTTGCGCTCGGCCTCCTTCAGACTATCCAGCAATTGCTGGCGATCCTTGGGACCCGTGAGGGTGCGGATCTTCCGCATCCATCGACCCGTCGCGCTGGTATCTGCTGCCTTCGCCATTCGCTAACTGCTCCGCCCGATGTAGGGATTCGGAAAACCGAGATTCTTGAGGATGGCCACCTCACGGCGCTCCATGCGCATCGCCTGGTCGTCGTGCTCGTGGTCGTAACCGATGAGGTGCAGGCTCCCGTGCACGACCAGGTGGGCCCAGTGGGCCCGTGCGCTCTTGTGCTGCTCGCGCGCCTCGCGTTTCAGCACCGCGGCGCAAATGACCAGATCCCCGAGCGGACGGGGCGTCGTGCGGACGGGCATCGCCATCACGGACACCGCGGGAAACGACAGCACATTGGTCGCATGATCCTGGCCGCGATACTCGCGATTGAGGCGGCGGCTCTCCGCCGTGCCGACGATCTGCACGGTGAGCTCGCTGCCCGCCCCGCGCCGCCCGAGCGCCGCGGCGGCCCAGCGCCCTACCTCGCGCGCGGAGGGAGCCCACGTACGCCGCGTGCGCCGCCCGAGTTCCACCTGCAGCGGTGCAACGCGGCTCACTGGCTCGCCTCGCGGGCTTCGTACGCCTGCACGATGCGCTGTACGAGCGGATGCCGCACCACGTCGCCCGCGTCGAAGAATGTGAACGAAACGCCCTGCACATCGCCGAGAAACTC
>JBDSRN010000069.1:0-7118 GCA_039929265.1 Steroidobacteraceae bacterium
CGACACCATGACGATGAAACCGGATGTCGGGTTGGGTGTCGTCGGGACGTACACGCACACCTGGGTGCCGCCGGCGACCGCGCTGACCTCCGGAATATCGCTCGCCGTCACGAAGCCGACGCTCCACATTTCCTTGCGCGGATACTCCACCGCGACGACCTTGCGGAACGAGCCGCCCCCGCCCGACACCAACGTCTCGGTGAAGCCTTTCACACCCGAGTACACCGAGCGCACGATCGGCACGCGATTGAGCACGCGCTCCCACCAGCGCACGAGCGTGCTGCCGACAAGATTGCGCACCAGCATCCCGGTGATCAGCAGGACCGCAACCGTGATGATGACGCTGAAACCCGGCACGTAGAAACCGAACAGCGCCTCGGGCTGCCAGCTCGCCGGCAGCAGCCGCAGGACGTTGTCCATCAGCTCGAGCAGGAAGCGGAACGTGAGCACCGTGACGCCCACGGGCACCCAGATCAACAGGCCCGCCACGAGATAGCCGCGCAGCCCGCGCATGAAATTGCTGCGCGCGACGCGCACTGCCGCGACGTTCACCGGCGCCCGGCCTGCTTCGACGCGGCCTTTTTCGCGGGCGCTTTCTTCGTCGTGTTGCGCTTGTTCACCGGGTTCGGCTTCGCGGGCGCCTCAGCCTTCGTCTCGGCCGGTTTGGCAGTCTCGACTTTCGCCTCGGTCTTGGCGTCAGTCTTCGTGTCGGTGGCCGGCTTGCTCTCCGGTTCCTTCTCGGCGCCGGCGAGATTGCGCTTCTTGTCGCTGTCGCCCTTGAAGTCGGTCTCGTACCAGCCCGAGCCCTTCAGGCGAAACACAGGGGCGGAGACCAGCTTCTGCAGCCTCGCCTTGCCGCACGCGGGGCATTTCTTCAAGGGCGGGTCACTGATCTTCTGCATCACCTCGGACACGAATCCGCAGGCAGCGCACTGATACTCGTAGAAAGGCATTAGACGATCCGAAAGCTTATCCGGATCGCATTATACGGCCCCGTAGCGGTCGCCGGTTGACCGCTATCTGCCCGCACGATGTTCGTCGAAGGTGAGCGCACCGTCGCGAACGGCGACGGCGATGCGACCGCCCGGCGTGAATGCGCCCCGCAAAATCGACTGCGCCAGCGGGTTTTCGATCTGCTGCTGGATCGCGCGCTTCAGCGGCCGCGCGCCGTAAACCGGATCGAACCCTGCCTCGGCGATCAGGTCTAGCGCGTCGTCGCCGAGCTCGAGCTGCAGGTCACGCTCGGCGAGTCGCTTGCGCAGCTGCGCGAGCTGGATCTGCACGATGGAGCGTATCTGCGCCGCGCCCAGCGGATGGAACACGACGATGTCGTCGACGCGGTTGATGAACTCCGGACGGAAGTGCTCCTGCACCCGTTCCATCACGGCGCTTTTCATGCGCTCGTACTGCTTCTCGCCCGCGAGCTGCTGGATCTCCGAGCTGCCCAGATTCGAGGTCATGATGATGACGGTGTTGCGAAAGTCGACCGTACGGCCCTGCCCGTCGGTGAGGCGCCCGTCGTCGAGCACCTGCAGCAGCACGTTGAATACATCGCCATGCGCCTTCTCGACTTCGTCGAGCAGGATCACGGCGTATGGCCGGCGGCGCACTGCCTCGGTGAGGTAGCCGCCTTCTTCGTAGCCGACGTAGCCCGGCGGCGCGCCGATGAGCCGCGCGACCGAATGCTTCTCCATGAATTCGGACATGTCGATGCGCACAAGCGCGTCTTCCGAGTCGAACAGGAATTCGGCGAGCGCCTTGGTAAGTTCGGTCTTGCCCACACCCGTGGGACCGAGGAACAGGAACGAGCCGTTGGGCCGCCGCGGATCGGCGAGCCCGGCACGCGATCGGCGGATCGCATTCGCGACGATGCGCACGGCCTCTTCCTGACCGACGACGCGTTTTCCGAGCGCCTCTTCCATGCGCAGCAGCTTGTCCTTCTCGCCCTCGAGCATCTTGGACACGGGAATGCCGGTCCACTTGGAGACCACTTCGGCGATCTCTTCCTCGCCGACTTTGTTGCGCACGAGTTGCGGCGTCTTGTCCTCCGCGGCGTGCGCGGCGGCCAGCTGCTTCTCCAGCTCCGGGATGCGCCCGTACTGCAGCTCCGCCATCTTGGCAAGATCGCCCGCACGGCGCGCGGTGTCGATTTCCAGACGCGCGCGTTCGAGCTCTTCCTTCACCGAGGTCGCGCCCTGCAGCGCGCCTTTCTCGGCTTTCCAGATCTCTTCGAGATCCGCGTATTCCTTCTGCAGCTCGCGCAGCGTGTCCTCGAGCGTGGCGAGGCGCTTCTTGGACGCCTCGTCGGTCTCCTTCTTCAGCGCGACCTGTTCGATTTTGAGCTGGATGATGCGACGGTCGAGCCGGTCCATGACCTCGGGCTTGGAATCGATCTCCATGCGGATGCGCGCACCGGCCTCGTCGATGAGGTCGATCGCCTTGTCCGGCAACTGGCGATCGGCGATGTAGCGATGCGAGAGCACCGCCGCGGCTACGATCGCAGGGTCCGTGATCTCGACGCCGTGATGCACCTCGTAGCGTTCGGTGAGCCCGCGCAGGATCGCGATCGTCGCCTCGACGCTCGGCTCTTCGACCAGCACTTTCTGGAAGCGGCGCTCGAGCGCCTTGTCCTTCTCGACGTACTTGCGGTATTCGTCGAGCGTGGTCGCGCCGACGCAATGCAGCTCGCCGCGTGCGAGCGCGGGCTTGAGCATGTTGCCCGCATCCATGGAGCCCTCGGCCTTGCCGGCACCGACCATCGTGTGCAGCTCGTCGATGAACAGGATGACCTGACCTTCCTGTTTCGCCAGATCGTTGAGCACGGCCTTCAACCGCTCCTCGAACTCACCGCGGAATTTCGCCCCGGCGATGAGGGCGCCCATGTCGAGCGACAGAATGCGCTTGTTCTTGAGACCTTCCGGCACTTCACCATTGATGATTCGCTGCGCGAGCCCTTCGACGATGGCCGTCTTGCCGACGCCGGGCTCACCGATGAGCACGGGATTGTTCTTCGTGCGCCGCTGCAGGACCTGGATCGTGCGGCGAATTTCATCGTCGCGACCGATCACCGGATCGAGCTTGCCGGAGGCCGCCCGTTCGGTGAGATCGATGGTGTACTTGGACAGCGCCTGCCGGCTCTCTTCCGCATTGGGATCGTTGACGCCTTCGCCGCCGCGGATCTCCTCGATCGCGCGCTCGAGCTTGTCCTTCGTGACGCCTGCATCCTTGAAGAGCTTCGCGAGATTGCGATCCTCGAAGGCGGCGAGCACGAACAGCTCGCTCGAGATGTATTCATCCTTGCGCTGCTGCGCGAGCTTGTCGGTGACGTTGAGCAGGCGGCTCAGATCCTGGGAGACGTGCACATCGCCCGGCGTTCCTTCCACCTTCGGCAACCGGTCGAGCAGCGCGGTGATATCCGCGCGTAACCTGGCCGAGTTGGCGCCCGCCTTGAGCAGCAGCGGCTTCAGCGTGCCGCCCTGCTGATCGAGCAGCGCGGCGAGCAGGTGCGCGCCTTCCATGTACTGGTGGTCGCGCCCGACTGCGAGCGACTGGGCCTCACCGAGGGCCTGCTGGAATCTTGAAGTGAGTTTGTCCTGACGCATGCGGGCTAAATCGGGGCGAACCCCTGATTTACAAGCCTAGGGGTGCGCGTAGTGCTCGGCGAACGCTATGACCGCGATCCCCGCCCCAATCAGCACCACCTGAGCCAAGCTGTGGCCCGTCTCGATTCGCCGGTGCAGACCAGGGATGAGGTCGGCGACCGCCACGTACAAGAGGCAGGCTGCCGAGACGCCCAGTGCGTACGGCAGCACACCCAGCGCGCGCGACAGGAAGAAATAGCCGATCACGCCGCCGATGATCGAGGCCAGGCTGATCGCCAGATTGCTCAGCAGCGCGCGCCCGCGCGACATGCCGGAGTGCAGCAGCACGGCGAAATTGCCGACCTCGCTCGGGATTTCATGCGCCATCACCGCGACCCCGGTGACGATTCCGAGGCGCACGTCGGTGAGGAACGCGGCGGCGATCATCACGCCATCGAGGATGTTGTGCACTGTGTCGCCGACCAGGATCAGGGTGCCCGCGCTGCGCTGGCCATGGTCGGAGTAGGGCGAGTGCCCGTGGGCGTGTTGGTCCGGCACGTGGGTCTCGCAATCATCGGCGTGGCAGTGGCGCCAGATGACCAGCTTCTCCAGCACGAAGAACAACGCGATGCCGGCGAGCACGGACAGCGTCACGCCCTTCACGCCGTCGGGCCCGGCGCTCTCGAGCGCCTCGGGCAGCAGACCAAGCAACGCTGCCCCCAGCAGCGCGCCGGTGGCGAAGCTCACGAGATGCGGCAGCGAGCGCGAACGCGCTTTTTCACCGAGCAGCAGGTACAAGGCCGCGACGGCCGCGCTGACCAGGCCGCTGAGAAAATTGAACAGGATGATCCAGCCGAGAGTGCTCACTGCGGCCCTTGGTTAGCGCAGGCGTTTGCACGGCAGTTTAACACGCGCTCAGTCGAGCCAGATCAGCGTGGCCATGCGTCCGGTGCGCCCGTCACGTCGATACGAATAGAATCGGCGCGAGTCCGCGTACGTACACAGTCCTCCGCCATGCACCTGGGTGACACCCGCAGCAGTCAGGCGCTGGCGTGCGAGAGCGTAGAGATCGCAGCGCCAGCGCGCGCGAGTGTTGCGTTCGAAGGCTGTTGCAGCGATGGCAGCTTGCGCGGTGAAGGCAGCACGCACCTCCTCGCCCACTTCGAAGCTCGCGGGACCGATCGCGGGACCGAGCCACGCGAGCAGATCGTGTGGCGCAACGTCCAGTGCGGCGATGGTGTTCTCCAGCACGCCGCCGGCGAGACCGCGCCAGCCGGCGTGCGCCGCGCCGACACAGGAACCGTCGCGCGCCGCGAACAGCACGGGCAGACAGTCCGCGCTCTGGATGGCGCACACAGTGCGCGTGCGGCGCGTGATGGCCGCATCGGCGTCCCGCGCCACGGGCATGGCATCGAGCACGGCGACATCCGTGCCATGCACCTGCGTTAGCCACATCGGTTCGGCCGGCAGGCGCGCGGCGGTGCTGAAACGGTGCACGTTGTGCGCGACTGCTTCCGCCGCATCGCCGCTGCGCTGGCCGAGATTCAGCGAGTCGAATGGTGCGACGCTGACGCCGCCAAGGCGAGTGCTGCTGCACGCACGTACGTTTGCGGCCACGGGCCAGTCGGGCGTGATGATCTCGATCATGGGCCTTCGGCGTCCACCTGCAGCGCGCGCTTCAGAGCGGCGAAATCTTCCGGTAGCGGCGCGGTGAATCGCAGCTCGATTCCGCTCACCGGATGCACGAGCTCGAGCTGCGCCGCATGCAGCGCCTGGCGCCTGAACGTCTTCAGCGTCGCCAGCAACTCGGGGCTCGAGCCTGCGGTGAGCTGGCGTCGCCCGCCATACACCGGGTCACCCACCAGCGGAAAACCGATGTGCGCGAGATGTACGCGGATCTGGTGCGTGCGACCGGTCTCCAGCTGGATGCGCAGCAGCGTGTGCGTTCGATAGCGCTGCTCGATACGGTAGTGAGTGCGTGCCTCGCGACCATCGGCGCGCACGGTCATGCTGGTGCGCTGCGTGCGATGCCGACCGATCGGCTGGTCCACGCTGCCGCCGGAGCTCACGCGCCCGACGCAGATGCCGAGGTACTCGCGCTGCACCGCATGCACGCGCAACGCCTCCACCAGCGCGACGTGCGCGATGCTGCTGCGCGCTACCACCAGCAGCCCGCTGGTCTCCTTGTCGATGCGATGCACGATGCCCGCGCGCGGCAGGCGGGCGAGTTCGGGATCGTGCGCGAGCAGCGCGTTCTGCAGCGTGTGCGACGGATTACCGGCACCCGGATGCACCACAAGCCCGGCGGGCTTGTCGATCACGATCAGGTCCTGGTCCTCGTGCAAGATGCGCAGCGGCATCGCCTCGGGTGCGACGCTCAGATCAGACTGGAACCGGGCCGCAACCCGCACCTTCTCCCCACCGCCCACCGGGTCGCGCGAACGCGGGGCGCGACCGTCCACGTCCACGGCGCCCTCCTTGATCCAGGCCTGGATGCGGGCGCGGGAATACTGCGGCAGGGCCGCGGCAAGGGCTTGATCCAGGCGCAGGCCGGCGGCACTTGCCGGCAATTCCAGCAGGTGTTCGAGGAACTCAGAGGGCATCGGGGCGGTCGCAGTCCGGGGCAGGCTATTCGTTATACTGTGCCGTTACCGGGCGAGGATTGAAACCTGATGCGTCTGTTGCCGAACAAGTCCCTGGCTGTCTTCGCGCTTGCCATCGTGCTGGGCCTTACGGCCGTGAGCGGCTGCCGCGGTGGCCCGGACAGTCGCCTCGCGCGCCTGTCGTCTGAAGCGCTGTACCAGCGTGCGCACCAGGCGCTCACCAACAGAGACTACGAGGAGGCCATCCGCACCTACGAGGCCCTGACCTCACGATTTCCGTTCACGGAGCAGGCCCGCCAGGCCCGCCTCGACATCATCTACGCGTACTACCGCCAGGGCGAGAAGGAATCCGCACTCGATGCCGTGGAGCAGTTCATCCGCGAGAACCCCGCGCACCCGCGCGTGGACTACGCGTGGTACCTGCGCGGCCTCATCGATTTCGAGCGTACGCCGTTCGTGGTCGAGCGCTGGCTGCGCGTGGATTTCGAGGCGCGCCCGCCCACCACTGCACGCAAATCGTTCACGGCATTCAAGACGGTAGTCGAGCAGTTTCCGAAGAGCATCTACGCGCACGACGCGCAGCGCCGCATGGTCTACCTGCGCAACCGGCTGGCCGAGTACGAGATCCGCGTCGCGAGGTACTACACCAAGCGCGGTGCATGGGTTGCCGCCGCACGTCGCGCGGAGCAGTCGATCGAGCAGTACGACGGCGCCCCTTCGATGCGCGATGCGCTGAAGATCATGATCCAGGCGTATCAGAAGCTTGGCTACACCGAGCTAGCCGCAAATACCGAGCGCGTGTACAAGGAAAATTTTCCGGGTGATCCCGCCAACGCCACGGATACGAAACATCCGTGGTGGCAGCTCTGGCGCCGGGGTTAGAGCTACCTTCTATACCCATTGGTGATCGGATAGCGCCAGTCGCGCCCGAATG
>JBDSRN010000070.1:0-44399 GCA_039929265.1 Steroidobacteraceae bacterium
AGTTCCTTGCCCTTGGGCGCACCGGAGCCGACGAAGACCGCATCAAAACCATCGTTCTCGAGCAATGCGCGCAGGCTGGCAATCGGATGGCCCAACTTCAGATCCACATCCATCGCAACGATGTTGCCAATTTCCTCGTCCAGGACCTGCTGCGGCAGTCGGAACGCGGGGATATTGGTGCGCATCAGACCACCGGGCATCCCATGCTGCTCGAAGAGAGTGACGGCGTAGCCCAACGGCGCGAGGTCGTTCGCAACGGTGAGAGATGCCGGCCCGGCCCCGATGCAGGCGATCCGCTTGCCATTCTTCTGCGCCGGCGCCACCGGCAGACGATCCGCGATGTCCCCCTTGAGATCCCCGGCGACGCGCTTGAGCCTGCAAATCGCCACGGGCTTCTGCTCCACGCGCGAACGACGGCAGGCGGGTTCGCAGGGACGGTCGCAGACGCGCCCGAGAATGCCGGGAAACACGTTGGAGCTGCGGTTGAGCAGGTATGAGTCGGCAAAACGACCCTGCGCGATGAGCCGGATGTATTCCGGCACGTCGGTATGGGCCGGGCAGGCCCATTGGCAATCCACTACGCGATGGTAGTAGTCGGGCTTTGATGTATCTGTCGGGTCCATCTGCAGCTCTTGTTGTCCTGATCTGTATAGCAAAATGCCCGCTCATGAGCGAGCCTGCCCCGAATTTGGCAACTATAACGAATGACGCGCGGCTCGTTCGGAAACCTCCAGGTCGTGACCGCAAACACCCTGGGGCTTGATCCTGCGATGATGGCCGCGTCCAACTCAGCCGGCGGGGTTCACCGTGAAGCACAGCGTGCTGCTTGCCTCCCTGCTCGGGCTGCTCGCCACGATCTTCGCTTACTCAACCTGAGTCGACCCCGACCATGCGCCTGTCCCACTGCCACAATTTCCAGGATTTCCGTCGCCTCGCGCAGCAGCGTCTGCCGGGCCCGATCTTCAACTACATCGACGGCGCGGCAGACGACGAGGTGACCTATCGGCGCAATACCGAAGCCTTCGAGCAATGCGACCTGGTGCCCAACGTCCTGCGCGGCGTGCAGGACATCGATCTGTCGGTGACCGTGATGGGGCAGAAGCTCGCGCTGCCCGTCTACTGTTCACCCACCGCGTTGCAACGGTTGTTCCACCACCGGGGTGAGCATGCCGTAGCAGCCGCCGCGTCGCAGTTTGGAACAATGTTCGGTGTGTCCTCGCTGGGTACCGTGAGCCTCCACGAGCTCCGCAAAACGTATTCCACACCGCAGTGCTATCAGTTTTACGTGCACAAGGACCGCGGCCTCAACGGCGCGATGCTCCAGCGCGCCAAGCAGGCCGGCGTCGATGTGATGATGCTCACCGTCGACACCATCACCGGTGGCAATCGCGAGCGCGATCTTCGCACCGGCTTTTCCATCCCCCTGCGCCCCAGCCTCGGCCGCATGCTGCAGTTCGCACTCAAACCGTTGTGGGGCTTCAACTACCTCAGCCACGAACGCTTCGGACTGCCGCAGCTCGAGGAGCACGTCGGCATGCAGGGCGACTCCATATCGATTGGCCGCTACTTCAGCGAGATGCTGGATCAATCAATGGACTGGCGCTACGTCGCCGAGATGGTGAAGGATTGGAATGGGCAGTTCTGCCTGAAGGGCGTGATGTCGGTCGAGGACGCGCGGCGCGCTGTGGACATCGGCTGTACCGGCATCGTGTTGTCCAATCACGGCGGTCGCCAGCTTGATGGCTCGCGCAGCGGATTCGACCAGCTCGCGGAGATCGTTGACGCAGTCGGCGACCGTATCGACGTCATGATGGATGGCGGCGTGCAGCGCGGTACGCACGTGCTCAAAGCGCTTTCACTTGGCGCCAGGGCCGTTGGCCTCGGGCGTTACTACCTCTTTGCGCTGGCGGCGGCAGGTCAGGTCGGCGTTGAGCGGGCGCTGATGCTCATGCGCGCGGAGCTGGAGCGAGGAATGAAACTCATGGGCTGCAACAGGGTCAGCCAGCTGACACGGGCCAACCTGCGGTTCAGATAGCGGATAGTGCAAACGAACCGGCTTGAACCAGGCTTCGCTACAACAGTCCGGTCCGGGTCGCTGCGCGATTGATGGCCAGGGGTTTCTCGATGGTGCTAGCCCCACCAGCGGATTGAAAAATGCTGTTGCCGGCCGCCATCGTCGCAATCCTCGGCCATATCATTCTGATCTTCTTTGCACTCCTCAGATTCCAGTTGTTCCCAATGAGATCTGCCACACGGCATTTGCCACAATACATTTGCCATAATAAAAAGCGCGCACATCGGGCCTCGTGATCCCACTCCTTGCCTTGATGATGGTCATGAGCATGCACAGGGTCCCTATACTGCCGTGAGTTCTGGCCAGATCGACGCAAGAATGCGGCTACTTTTTCTCAACTACGAATGCCCCCCCGCGGGCGGCGGCGCGGGTTTCGCAACCCTGGCGCTTTCGCGCGAGCTCGTGCGGCGAGGGCACGAGGTGGATGTGCTGACGGCGCGCGCGCCAGACACACCGGCGATCCAGGTCGTGGATGGCGTCGTGCTGCGGCGCGTCCGCTCATACCGGCGCGGCATCCACCAGGTGGGCATGGGTGGCGTTTTAAGCTATCTCGCATCCGCCGCGGCGGCGCTGCCCGGGCTCGCGCGCACGCAGAAATACGACGCCTATCACTACTACTTCGGTACGCCCACCGGGATGCTGAGCTTGCTGCCCGGCGCGCATCGTAGGCGACCCTACATCCTGTCGCTGCGCGGCTCGGATGTGCCTGGCTATGAACCCAAGCTCGACCGCTGGCATCGGCTGCTGTGGCCCGCGACGGGACGGGTGTGGCGAGGTGCGGCCGCAATCATTGCGAACAGCGCTGGCCTGCGCGACATCGCGATGCGCACCTCGCCGGGCTATGCGATCGACGTGATCCGTAACGGTGTGAACGCGGCGTCGTTCGCTCCCGCGCTTGCGGCCCCGCGCTTGCGTATCATGACGACCAGCCGGCTCATCGAGCGCAAACGCGTCGATACGTTATTGCGCGCCGTGGCGCTGCTGCCGGACGTGCCGATAGATCTGCAGGTGGCGGGCGACGGGCCCTGCCTGCCAGCGCTGAAGCGTCTGGCCGCATCGCTGGGTATCGAACGCAGCGTCACCTTTCGCGGCTTCATGAACCAGACGGAGCTCGCGAGGCTGCGTGCGCAGGTGGATGTCTTCGTGCTCGCGTCAGCCTCCGAGTCCTGCAGCATGGCGGTTCTCGAGGCCATCGGCGCGAGCCTGCCGGTGATCGCGACACGCGTCGGTGGAACACCCGAGATCGTGCGCGACGGACAGAACGGTCTGCTCTTTGAGGTCGGCGATGCGGCGGGTCTCGCGAGTGCGCTCGGCCGTCTGGTGCACGAACGCGGCTTGCGGGAAAGGCTGGCGAACGGCAGCTCAGCACTTGCGCAACGCGAGTTCTCGTGGGAGAACGCTGCGGTCAGATACGAAAGGCTGCTCGCTGCGGCGATCGCTAAGCACACCGCTGCGAATGGGCAGATGTGAAGCCCGCCGACTATCTGCGGTTGGGATGGGGGCTCGCGCGCGCGTGGCGCTCGCAGTACTGGTCCGCGGCGTGCATCGCCGCGTGGCAGGAGCAGGCGCTGGTGCGGATGATGCGCCATGCCGTGCTGACGGTTCCGTTCTACCGGGCGCTCGCAATAGACGCTGCGAGCCTGCGCAGCGCAGCCGATCTGGCGAGATTTCCCGAACTGCGCAAAGCAGACGTGCAACGTGCAGGGCGCGCGCTGCTCGCCGATGGCTACGACGCCGCGAAGCTGCGCGCGTCACGCACCTCCGGCAGCTCCGGCGAGCCGACCACCACCTGGTTCGATGACCGCGCGTGGGTGCAGACGAAGTACGTGCTCAAGCTTCGCCGCCTGCTTGCAACCTCGGGCGCAGCGCCCGGCCAGCGCGTGCTGATCGTGAGCGAAGCGCGACCGGAACAACTCGCGGCATTGACTGAGGACGGCCCAGGCGGCGGCGCGTTCTATCGGCGGCGTTTGGTCTCGATACACACACCATTCGCGCAGCACCTTGAGATCCTGCGCGCATGGCGGCCGACCGCGCTGTACGCCTATCCGTCGTATCTCGCCGAGCTGCTGGAACTAGCGCAGCGTGACGGTGGCGGGCTGCCCGGCATTCCCATCGTGTTCACGAGCTCGGAGGTTCTGACGCCGGGCGTCCGCGCGCGCGTCGAGACGGCGCTGAGTGCGCGCATCTGCGACATCTACGGCAGCACCGAATTCAAGGAAGTTGCCTGGCAGTGCGAAGCGGGGCGCTATCACGTCAATTTCGAATCGGTGTGGCTCGACCCGTTGCCGCAAGATCGACCGGCTCCAATCGTGATGTCGACTTTGATCAACCGCGCCATGCCGCTGCTGCGCTATCGGATCGGCGACGAGGGACGCGCCTGCGCCGGACGGTGTGCGTGCGGGCGGCAGTCGCCCGCGATCGATACGTTGTCAGGGCGCGAGGCAGACACGATCGTATTGTCAGTCGGACGCACGCTCTCCCCCTACCTGCTGACCACTGCGATCGAGCAGGATCCGGCTGTGATCCAGTACCGCATCGTGGAGACCGGTGCCGCGCGGTTTCGAGTGGAGATCGTTGCGCATGCCGCGCGCTGCGCTGCGGCTGACGAGAGCCTCTGCCGCGAGCTCGCCGCGATCGCGGGTGGTGACGTCGAATTCACGGTCGCACGACTGCCGCAACTCGCCAGAACGCCCAGCGGCAAACGCGGCGTGTTCACGCGCGAGGTGCGCGCGTCGTGAAAATACCCGCCCCACCGCAATTGAAGAAAACTGCGAACTCCTGGTGGCAGCGGTTCGCGGGAAGGGTGCGCAATGGCCTGCTCGCGCAGGAGATCATCGATCGCTTCAGCAAGATGCGACTGCTGTGCCAACCCTATATCGTGACGTTCGAGGCTCACGGCCTCGCGCCCCAAACGCCGACGCCTGCAGGTTGCAGCCTGCGGTTGCTGACCCGCGAGGATGCGAAGCAGATGCGCGCCATCGGCGATCGGCTGGGCACGGAAGAGCAGATACGCACGGACCTGGAAACCCTGCGCTGTTACGGCGCGTTCCGCGGGCCGCTATTGATCGGCTGCACCTGGGTCAACCTGCGCTCGGTACCGCTCATCTATCGCGGCGGCGTGTTGTTCGAGATCCAAGACGATGAGGCTTACCTGTTCAACATGCACATCGATCCGGCGCATCGAGGGCTGCGTGTGGCGCCGTGGCTGCGCGCGCAGGTGCTCGCCGTGCTTGCGGCAGAGGGCCGTGTGCGCTGTTACAGCCTTTCGATGCTGGGCAACCGCTCTTCGAGAATCTTCAAGGCCAGGCTCGGCGCACAGGAGCGCGAATGGCGCTTGAGTCTGCACATCGGGTTCGGGCCTCTTCCGGGCCTGGATCTGCGCCTGTCGCGACGCGGCGCGCCGTTGCGGACGCGCATGTGGCACAGACGCCCGGCGTGGAGCAGCACGTGAGCGTGACGAGCCTGTTGACGCCGCTCGATCCTGCGCGTATCGATCCGCTTGCGTGGGAGCAGCTGGCGCGCGGTCGCCCGCACCTGCGTCTGGATTTGCTGCAATCCTGGTCGGCGTTGCAACCGGGCGGCCTCCTGATCCTCGCGCGCACGAACGGGGATGCGATCGAGGCGGCGGCCGTCGGGATACTCGTCGATGCCGCCGGCGGCGAAGGCATCGAGCAGCCGCTGTTCGGTCGTTCGCAGGGCGCATTCGCGCGGCTGCGCGTACTGGGTGACTACCTGTGCGTCGGCGCGCCCATCGGACAGGACAGCGGCCTGCTGCCCGGTAGCGGTGCGGACGACGCCCATGTTCGCATGGTCGATCTGCTGAGCGCGCTCGAGCGGTGGAGCGCGCACGCTCGGCTCGGGCTCGCATTCATTGCGCTACCCACCGCGAACGAAGCCGCTACGCAGTTCCTGCGGCGGCGCGGCTATCTGTCAACTGGTACGCGTTCCGGGACGGAGATGCACGTCGACTGGACGGATTTCGATTCCTACTGCCGCTCGCTCGATGCGCGCAAGCCGGGGGCCGGCGCAACACCTCGCTATGAACGGCGGCGCTGCGCGCGCAGCGGCGTCACGATTTCGATGGTGCCATCCAGCAGCAAGAACGGCGATGCGCTGCAAGCGCTCACCGAAGCCCATAACCAGCACAAGAATGGCCGCGGGCTGGGGCTCGTTCCCGGCTTCCTTGCCACCACCGTGCAACGCCTGGGTGATGCTGCGGTGCTGCTCGAGTCCCGCCGCGACGGGCGACGCACGGCCATGCTCTCGTACATTCGCTCGGGCGACGTGGCATGGGCCTGCTTCTATGGGGTCGAGAAATGCGCCGACCGCCCGAACGACTTCACGTACTTCAACCTCGTGTTCTATGCGTTCGCCGATCATGTCGCGCGTCTCGGAATAGCGCGGATCCAGCTCGGCAACAGTGCGTATGGCGCGAAGCTGAAGCGCGGCGCCGTGCGCGTGCCAATGGGCCTCTGGTTCAGGCCGCGCAGCCTCGCGCGAAGGCTGCTGCTGCGACCGGTATTCGCCGCGCATCGGCACCTGGCTGCGCCAAAACTCGCATGAAGGCGCTGGTCACGAACTGCACGCGCAACTCCGGCGTCGCCGTCATGCAGGCGCTGCACCAGCGTGCCTGGCAGGTGCATGGCGCGGATGATCGCGTACCGCCATGGGGTCTGCATGCGCGCTGCGCCGCCGGACCATACGCGTTGTTGCCGGCAGAGGACAACCCTCGCTTCGGCGCGGCGCTGCTGAAGCTGCTGGATGAGCTGCGTCCTGACGTGTTGATTCCGACGCGCGGCGTCGGCGCAGCGTGCTCGCTCGCCGCGCAGCAGCGCATCGCGAGTGCGACGCTGCTGCCCGATGTGGAAGCGTATGAACTCTGCAACGACAAGTCGCGGTTGCTGGCGCTGTGCAAGCAACTGCACGTGCCTGTGCCGCAGCGACACTCGCTCGAAGAAGGGTTGCGGCTGCTGCGATCGGGCGCGCGCCAGGTGCTCGTCGTCAGGCCCTGCAAGGATGTGGGTGGCGGCGAAGGTGTGAACTTCGTCGAAACTGCGGAGCAGCTCGCAACGTGCACGGCATCAGTGATCGCAGCGTACGGGGACGCGCTGATCACCGACCTCATCGAAGGTCCCACGACTTCCCTGCGCGCGCTGCACCTGCTGTTCGACGCCGATACCCGGCTGATCGGCAGCTTCGTCATGCGCAAAACGCGCATCTGGCCGCCGCGGCGCGGCATCTCGGTCGCCGCCGAGAGCACGGACGAGAACGAGCTCGTCGAACTGGTGCTGCCAATTTTCAAGGCGCTGCGCTGGCGCGGGGCCGCGGATGTGGAGCTCAAGCTCGACGAGCGTGACGGCACGCCACGCTTGCTCGAGATCAATCCACGCTTCTCCGGCGCGATCGCGTTCTCGATCGCGTGCGGCATTGACATGCCCGGCAGGTATTGCGAAGCCGCGTTGGGCAAACGCCTGCCAGAAATCACCGGTTGCGAGTCCATCGCAGGCCGCCGCTATGTGGACCCGGCCCGCTGGGTGGCGGCGGCATGGCACGAACGCCACACCCGCGGCAACTTCGGGCGCGCGCTCCGCGAATGGCGCGACCGTGTGCCGCATACGGGCAGCTCCGATCCCGCGGCACGATTCGCCAAGCTCGCGCTCAGCCTGCGACGCTTCGTGTCGCATGCTTGAGCGTGGCGTGGCGCTCGTGACGATGCTGCGTGCCGAGCGCTGGTCGCAGCAGCGCCTGGCCGCGCTGCGCGAGAAAAAGTTGCGACGCCTGCTCGCGCATGCGGCTCAGCGCATACCGTTCTATCGCCACATTCGTCCGGATGCGTCGCTGGCAACGCTGCCAGTCATCGACAAGACCCTGTTGCGCGCCGCCGGTGCGGATGCCTGGGACGGGCCGGAGTCGCCCGCGGACCGCTGGATTTCCACTTCGGGATCCACCGGCCAGCCGTATCGATTCCCGATAACGCGCGCTTACGATCAGCGACGCAAAGCGCAATACCTGCGACCGTACCTGCACAACGGACGGGGAATTGCCGACGAGGTAGTGCGGCTCACCTATTCACCACGCAGCGCGCCGTGGTTCAACAAGCTCGGCCTCCTCCCGGAGACGCAGTTGTCCTGCGATTCGCCGCCGGCACTCATATACAAGACGCTGCTGCGCCGACGCGCGACGGTGTTACAGGGTTATCCTTCGGCGCTGCGGCAGTTCGCGTCGTGGCTACGCGCGAGTGGTGCAGCAGCGCCGCCCATGCGCGCGGTGTTCACGGATTCGGAACTGCTGACACCCGCTACGCGCAGACTGCTCACCGAAGTGCTCGGCACTCCAGTAACCGACGTGTTTGGCACATTCGAGACGGACAACATCGCCTATCAATGCGCGGAAGGCAGGGGTTATCACGTAACGACGGACTGCGTCATCGTCGAACTGCTCATTGACGGGCGCGCCGCCGGGCCCGGGGAAGCCGGTGAACTCGTGGTGACCGTGCTCGACAACCTGCGCTCGCCGTTCATCCGCTACAACCTGCGCGACATTGCGCGCTGGGCCGAAGGCCCGTGCCCCTGCGGCAGCAGCTTTCCCGTGCTCAATGTCGTCAAGGGCAGGTCGGACGATCTGCTGCTGATGCCCGACGGTTCGCAGCGCTCACCGATGCAGGTACTCGGCGTGCTCGACCGCTTCGACCGCGATCTTATCCACTACCAGCTTCGCCAGCGTCGTGACGGCAGCTTCGAGGTCGCGTATGTGCCCGCCGCAGATGCGGCGCCGGATCTGGCGGCGCGGCTTGAGCAGGCCGTGCAGCCGCTGATCTTCGGCGCCGCGATCCGAGTCAGTCGCAGGGAGTCCATTCCGCTCACACGTGCGGGCAAGCTGCGGGCATTCGTTAGCGACACGGGTCCGAATGATGCGTAACGAACGTCGCGTGCTGCGCAACGCCGGGCTGCTGACCCTCGGCGAGGCGGCGGGGCAGCTGGCGAACCTGTTGTTCGTGGTGTCCTTTGCGCGCACCTACGGTGTTGCCGCGCTGGGCCAGTACTCGCTCGGCATGGCGACGGGGGCCGTGGCGGGGCTGGCGGTGAGCTTCGGCACGCAGAACTTCCTGCTGCGCGAACTGAGCCAGCACCCCGCGCTCACCGCGCGACGCATCGCGACGCTTGCGCCGTGGCATGTTGCTGCAGCTGCCCTGATCGCGGCGTTGACTTCGCTCGTACTTGCTGGCCGCGAAGCCGGCACGCTGGTGCTCCTCGTCGCCGTCGGCTACCAGCTCGTCTACCGTGCAGGCGGGCTGTACTACGTTGCCTTTCGCGCTGCCGAACGGATGATCGTGCCGGTCGCCGCAGACCTCGGCCAGCGCGCGCTGACGCTGCTGCTCGGCGGCGCCCTGATGTTCGCCGGTGCCACGGCCACCGTCACGGCCTGTGCCATGCTCGTCAGCGCGACGATGTTCGCAACGCTCGGCCGCCATCTCATGCAGCGCGAGTTTGGCCGCCTCGAACGCGTGCCCGCGCGCGAGGTGCTGCAGATCCTTCGAGCGTCTTGGCCGTTCTTTGGCACGCTCGCGCTGGGCGTGCTGTACGCGCGCGGCGCACCCATCCTGCTCGGGCTCATCCGCGGTGCTGAGTCTGTCGGCGGCTACGCCGCAGCGGATCGTCTCCTGGTCGTCGCGACGCTGATCCCCGCGATGTACGCCAGCGCCGCGATCCCCGCACTGTCGCGCATCGCACAGCATGAGCTCGAGGCGTTGCGCGCACTCGCGACGAGGCTGCTACGCATCCTGCTGCTCGTTGCGCTGACCACTGCCGGGCTGATCGCGGCTTTCGCGCAGGACCTCGTGCATCTGCTGTTCGGCCCCCAGTACGCACACGCGGCCGTGTTGCTGCAGATCCTCGCCATCGCGATACCGGTGCAGGCCACCGAGCAGCTGCTCGCCGCGCTGCTTTCTGCCGTGGGCCTGCAGCACCTGCTGTTGCGCACGCGCCTCGCGTCGCTGCTGGCGTTTGCCGTGGCGGGAAGCGTGGCCGTGTACCAGTGGGGTGCTGCGGGACTCGCGGCCAGCGTTGTCGGCTGTTCCGTACTGCAGCTCGGCGGCTGCATCTTCCATCTCGCGCGGCGTCGTGAACTGCCACTCGCGCCGCTGGCGGTATTCGCGCCGGCGCTGTCCGCGGGTCTCGCCGCCGCGACTGCACTGCTGCTCGCCGGGCAGGCACTGCTGTTGCGGGCGTTTTGTTTCGGCGTGGTGCTGCTCGTCGCAGGCATGGCGAGCGGCGCGGTGCGCGTGCACGACTTCAGCTTTGCGCGTGCCCTGCTGCGGCGAGAGCCGGCGGTGCGCGACTCAGATCGCGAAGCTTGATCAGCGCGTAGACGCTTTCGATGGTCGGCGCCGCGAGCTGCTGCAGGCGCGCCATCTCCAGCACGCTGCCCACCAGCGCTTCATATTCGAGGGGGCGGCCCGCCTCCAGATCCTGCAGCATCGAGGTCTTGTGCTCGCCCACGCGTTCAGCTCCCTGCAGTCGCCGCTCGAGATCGACGCGGAAGCGAATGCCGAGACCCAGTGCGATGCGCTCCGCCTCGCGCATCATCTCTGCGATCAGCGAACGCGACTCGGCCAGGCGGCAGATGCCCGCCATCGTCGCGCCCGTGAGCGCACTGACCGGATTGAAGCTGAGATTGCCCCAGGCCTTGAGCCAGATCTCGCTGCGGATGTCATCGAGCACCGGTGATTTGAACCCCGCATCGACGAACAGCTGTGCGACTGCCGCAGCACGCGTTGAGCGCGTGCCATCCGGTTCGCCGACCGGAAAGCGATTGCCCTCGACGTGACGTATGACGCCCGGCTCGAGCAGTTCGGCTGCGGGGTACGAGACGCAGCCGAGAATGCGGCGCGCATCGAGTGTCGCCGCGATCGAACCGGTTGGATCGACGCTACGAAGTAGCGTACCCGCATGCTGCTCCGAGCCGCGGAGGAAGTACCACCAGGGGAGGCCGTTTTGCAGTGTGACGACGGTGGTACCCGTCCGCAGCAGTGGCGCGATGGAGGAGACAGCCGCAGCAATTTCGTGCGCCTTGACTGCGAGGATCACGACGTCGTGCGGCTCGACTGAGCCAGGTGTGGGCACGTCGAGATCGGTGTAGTGGCGCGCCGCACCGTCCGCCTCGATGAGCGTTAGACCGCGCTCGCGCAGGCGCTGCGCCGTCGCCTGCGTATCAAGCAGCGTCACCCGAATGCCGGCCGCGAGCATGCGGCCCGCGATCAGTCCGCCCATCGCACCCACCCCGACTATCGCTGTCCGCAACCGCATTACTGATTCACATTGCGGGTTTCGCAGGCCTGGTGATGTTCGTCGCGCGTGGCCTGATCGATGTGGGCGAGCACGATGCAGGCGCCGTCCGCTGCAATCGATTGTGAGGCGTCACTCCACGATCTTCCAGTACGAGTCCTTTCGCACCACCTTCCCATCACGAAATTCATAGTGATCGCAACCTCTAACCTCAATGGTCTCGCCCGACCGTAGCGTCCCGGTAACCAGCCACTCAGAGACGCCCATTCGCTCGGTCGCGAAATGTCGTGCGTTCCCGTAGCGGACATCTGGCAACATCTCGAAGCGGCCTTGCAGCCCCTTTCGAACCGCGGCCTTCCCCACGTGCCGTGTTCCCCATGGCGCGCTGCCTCGCGGCATGTCCAGTGAACAATCGTCAGCGAAGAACCCCATGATCTTATCGAGATCGTGCTCGTTAAACGCCTCAACCAAGGCCTCGAGCAGGCTCAAATTGTCGGATGTCTGGGACATGTCGATGTTGCCGTCCAAGGAAGCTCTGAAGGACTGCCCATGAACGCAAGGGCCGCAGAGTTTTGGCTTGAGACTGTCGGAACAATGCCGTTTGCACACTCGTGCGAGGTCCTGGCGGCCAGCGCCTGGCATCTCGCGCTCCTCGCCGAGGTCTCCACTACGCATGCAGCAGCTTTACTCTGACAATATACAAGTTGGCGAGCGCGGCCGTGACCTCCGAGCAATGCAGGTTCTTTGCAAGGTCGCGGTATCGCGCCTTCTGGAAGCCGAAGATGCACTTGATCACCCCGATCATGTGCTCGACCTTTGCGCATACGCGCGACTTGTTGCGATTGGTCGCTTTGATGCGTCGCATCGATGCGGTTGCTCCAGCGATACTTCTGGTGGGTAAAGTCGCGGGCGTTCGGGACTGGATCACCGCCGCATCGTACCGCGTTGCGCGACACGAACTAGTGCTGCCTAACGCCCGCGTTGACCACTGACTTCGTCAGTCCATGTCGAACGCGCTGTCAGGCCCGCCCGTCATTCGGGAGCCTTCCGATCCAGATGACAAGCGCGCAAACAATGACAAGAGTGGCCAAGGAGGTCGCGGCCATGGCTATAGCTGACGGCGGAGGTGGTGCGATGGTCATGCCAACCACCGTAAAGCCGGATAGGAGCAGACAGAGCATGGTCAATGAGACCGCCTTTGCACGAGACAGGCGATTGCCTTGAATGAATAGCCAGAGCCCCGCGAGCACGACGACTACTTCGACGCCTAGAGCAACAGGCATGTTTTGCCACAACGCGAGGCCAACTTTCGTGGACGCGGTTCCTGTAATCGGAAGTTCGGGGACGTGGACCAGTGCGTCAAGGAGCCAGTGCGAGAATACCGCTGCACCGACAAAGACCGCAGCGCGCAATCTGCCCTGTTGTAGGCGAGCAGAAGCTGCAAACGTTGCAATGCCTGCCAGGACGGACCATGCGAGGCTTGCGAGCAGGCCATGCGAGTAGGGAAACATGTACTCGGGTTGATGTGTGGAGGCGAAATCGGCGGGAATACTGACTGACTCCACGCCGAGAAGAACAAAGATCCACAGCGCGAGGTCGAGGGTAAATGCTGCAGCGATGAACACACCGACATTGACCCGGCGTTCGACTCGACCAATGGCTAGCGCTGCTCCGATGTGACCTACGAACATGGTGCCTCCCTGTGCGCCTGCGAGGCCTGACGCCGGAGTTGAGCGGCGCGCTGCCGCGCTGCCATGCACACTTTATTCATGGCGCTGCCGCTCCAACTGTTTGTCAAGCCGCGGGCGCACGGCGTAGGCCCCACAGAAGGAGCAGCAAGAAGATGATGAGAGCTGCGCCAGCGGAGCGAAGCCCAACTGTGATGATCGTCTCCTGCACCGTGGTGCCGTGCGCTGCGCCCGCTGCCATCGGAATGACTGAGTTGCCGGCACCCAAGACTGCAGCAAGGAGATTGGACAGGAAGGCCGCAGCGGCCTGATATACAGCTAGCCAAAACGCTAATGCACTTTGCGCTCGCGTGAGATTGAGCCTATCCCAAAGCAAACCAAGCACGAGCAGCAAGATACCTTGGAGAATTCCGACAAGGTGCGCAGACAGCGCGAGGCGGGGAACCGCTAGGTAGGAAACAATCACACCTACCAGGACAGCCACCAACAATAGACCCACACCAATCAGAGTAAGTTGATGAGACTGCGATGCGCGATCCACGACGATTTCCCTGTGCGGCCTAACGTTTGAGCTGAGCGGCGCGCGCGCCGTCGTTTGAGCTAGGCACTTTATTTTCACGCATCCGCTCCAGCGATTTGTTAGGCCTCGAGCATTCCAATTCCATCTGCTCACCGACCATGTGTAGAGAGGCGGCAAAGTGGCAGCAACGCTTATAGCGCAGCAAGCAGGCCACCCAGTGGTCGCCACTTTTCTCAATAGACTTGACGAAGCCCGGCGCCCAAGCCGGCAAGTTCGACGGATCAGACGCGTAGCTATAGGTTCGCTGCGGATCTACGGCGATGGCAACGGACACGGTGTGGGCTCGGTACATGCGCAGGATTCAATACATTGGCGTCGTATAACGATTGAGCTGAACGGCGCGCTGCCCACGCCTCCCGCTCACTACTTTATCTATGATCATGGTCATGTCCCTTCGCGTTCAGCACTTTATCGGTACCGCGTCCGCTCGAACTATTTGTTAGGCGGCAACTTCCACGTAGTCGACTCGTTCGATGGCTTCGCGAATGGCTTGCTCCGTATCAGCAACCGTTGCACCGGTGGCAATGCAGCCTGGAAGATCCGGAACGTATGCGGAGAAGTTACTTCCAGCGTTCTCTATGACAACTGCGTAGCGCACGGCATTTAACCTATTTCTAGAGGCCAGACTGCTTCAGGATACTGTTGAGCGTGCCCGGAGCCAAATCGTCGCTGGGCTTGCCGGGAACTGTCACCCGACCTGGTTTGGAAGGATGCTTAAACTTCTGTGGCTGCCACGCGTGGCAACCAGAAGCCATCCGTCGTCTTTAAGCAAGCGTTTTGCCGAGTTCGGGTTGCCCAAGTCCATCCGTACCGACAACGGCATCCCCTTCGCCAGCGGCTCGGCGTTCTTCGGACTCTCCAAGCTCTCCGTGTGGTGGCTGCGTCTGGGGATCGGCATCGAACGCATCCAGCCAGGCCAGCCCCAGCAGAACGGGCGCCACGAGCGTATGCACCTGACGCTGAAGAAAGAAGCCACACGCCCCGCGGCTCCCAACTTCCTGCAGCAACAGGCGCGCTTCGATCAGTTCATTGGCTGCTACAACACCGAGCGACCGCATCAAGGTCTATCCATGCGCTATCCGGCGGAGCTGTATCGACGCTCAGAACGTCCCTACCAGGGCTTGGATGAGCTCACCTATCCGCATCATGACCGAACCATCACGGTCACCACCTGCGGACGCATCTGCATCGAGAGTCGCAAGATCAACCTCTCGGCCGTCTTTGCGGGTCAGAACATCGGGATCAAGGAGGTGAGCGAGAAGGTCTGGCTCGTGAGCTTCATGCACTACGATCCGGGCTTCGTCGACAGCGAGGCCAATCGCGTGGAGTGCGCCCCGAACCCTTTCGAAGCTAAAGTGTTACCCATGTCATCGGTATAAATCGTTACCGATGTGTCCAGTAAGGACCCAGGGGTTAGTGGCGGAGAGGGTGGGATTCGAACCCACGTGCCGGAATTACCCGACCATCCGATTTCGAGTCGGCGCCGTTATGACCACTTCGGTACCTCTCCGCGCCCGGTCATTTCAAGCGGCGGCATTCTATACGAGGCGGACGCCCGACTTCAGCCTGATGTGACCCGTTGACGGACCCCTCTGGACGCGCCTGTTATCCTGCGCCGGGGGACTGGCCAGGAGGTCGGAGTTTCAATGCGCCTCGGGCCGCATCGTTGGCGAAGATGGAGCACGCTGTGCGCCGTGGCGGCAGTCGCGGTGCTGGAAGCGTGCGGGCCTCGCCCTTCCACGCTCGCGGAGATTCGCGCGCACGGGGAGCTGCGGGTCGTCACGCTCAACAGCCCGACCACGTGGTACCAGGGCGCGCACGGTCCGCAGGGGGCGCAGTTCGAGCTTGCCAAGGCCTTCGCCGCCACGATCGAGGTGCCGCTGTCGATGTACGCGGTGAGTGACCTTGCCGCGCTTCGGACGGAACTTGCAGCCGGGCGCGCCGACATGGTCGCCGCAGCGATCACACCGGATACCGCGTGGCAGCGCGTCGGTCTTGTGAGCAACAGCTTCGCGCACATCAAACAGCTCGTGGTCTTCCGGCGCGGTGGCAGACGACCGCAGAATGTTGCCGCGCTGCGCGACTCGCGCGTCGTCGTCAGGGCCGGCAGTCCGCAGGTCGCTGTGCTTGAGTTCATGAAGCGCAACGGCGCCGACCATCTGCAATGGCTCGAGGCCACGCACGAGGACGACGATCCTGTCGCGCAGGTGAGCACGGGCAATGCGGACTTCACGATCGTCGATGCCAACGAGTTCGCGTTTGCACGCCAGCTGTATCCTGGCGTGAACATCGGCTTCGAGCTGCCGGATACGCGTGCGGCGCACTGGATCGTCTCAAGGGGTGCAAAGGATGTCGCGGAGCGCGTGAATGCGTTCTTCGCCACCCTCGCGTCCGATCCACACAAAGTGGATTTGCTGCGCGCAGTGACGGCGGACACGCCGGAGTTCCACTACCAGACCGCCGCGGGCTTTCAGGCCGACATCGAAACCCGACTGCCCGCACTGCAGGCGTGGTTCGAGGAAGCGGCCGCGAGCGCCGGCGTGGACTGGCGTCTGCTCGCGGCGATCGGCTACCAGGAATCCAAGTGGTCGCACACCGCGGCCTCCGGCGATGGCGCGCGTGGTGTAATGATGCTGACGCTCGACACCGCAAATTCGCTGGGCGTCACCGACCGCGATGATCCGCGCCAGAGCATCATCGCGGGCGCGAAGTATTTCGCGCAGACGCGCGACAAGGTGCCTGCGCGAATTCCCGAACCAGATCGCAGCTGGATGACGATCGCAGCGTACAACGTGGGCTTCGGCCACCTCGAGGACGCGCGCATCCTCACCCAGAGTCGTGGCAAGAATCCGGACGTGTGGGCGGAAGTGGCCACTGCGCTGCCCCTGCTTGCGCAGGAGCGCTGGTACCTGAAAGCCAAGCACGGCTACGCGCGCGGCTGGGAGCCCGTGCGCCAGGTTGAACAGGTGATGCTCTACCTCAATGTACTGGAGTGGAGCGATGCGCAAAGAAGGACAAGCCAGTGACTGAAGCACCGAAAATCGAGTTTCCCTGCGATGACTACCCCATCAAGGTGATGGGCCGCGCGAGCGCGGGCTTTCGTGCGCGCGTGGACGAAGTATTCGCGCGGCATTTCGGCGCGTTCGCGTTCGAGAAGGTCACGGAGCGCGCATCGTCGCATGCGAACTTCACCGCCATCACCTATGTGATGCGAGTCAGCGACGCGCGGCAGCTCGAAGTCCTGCACACCGATCTCAAGGAGTGTGAGGACGTGGTGATGGTGCTGTAGCGGCCGCGAGTGTCTGCTGCAGCAACGGGCCGAATTCCGCCGCGACACCTGCGACGTCGCGCGGGCCACCGAGGTCCGCGAGCTGCGTCACCTGCAGGCCGCTAAAGCCGCATGGGTTAATGCCACCGAACGGCGCGAGGTCCATGTTCACGTTGAGCGCGAGGCCGTGATAGCTCGCATGGCGACGGATGCGCAGCCCGAGACTCGCGAGCTTGCGACCCTCCACGTACACACCGGGCGCATCTCGCCTGCCCTGCGCGACGATACCGAAGCGCGCGGTATATGCGATCACCGAATTCTCGAGCGCAGCGACCAGATCGCGCACGCCGATATTCAGACGCCGGATGTCGAGCAGCGGATACACCACGAGCTGGCCGGGCCCGTGATATGTGACCTGCCCGCCGCGATCGATCTGCACGAGCGGAATCTCACCGGCGGCGAGTACGTGCGAGGGATCGCCGTTCAGCCCCTGCGTGTACACGGGCGGATGCTCGAGCAGCCAGATCTCGTCTTCGGTATCAGCGTCGCGCTCCTCGGTGAAGCGCTGCATCGCACGCCAGGTGGGCTCGTACGGCACGAGGGCGAGCCAGGAAATTTTCACGCGCGGGCGGCGGTGGGCAGCCCGACGTTGTTGCCGGCAAGTGCCTGCTCGGCGCGATAGCTCGAACGCACCAGCGGGCCCGACACGCATTCACGGAATCCGCGCGCGAGACCTTGCTGGCGGAACGCATCGAACTCGGCCGGCGTGACAAAGCGCGCGACGGGCAGATGATTCAGCGTCGGGCGCAGATACTGCCCCAGCGTGATGATGTCGACATTCGCAGCGCGTAGATCATCCATGCACTGCAGGACTTCGGCATCCGTCTCCCCCAGACCGAGCATGATGCTCGACTTCGTGAGCACGCTCGGGCGATACGCCTTGGCATGCGCGAGCACCGCGAGCGTCTGCTCGTACGTCGCGCGCGGATCGCGCACGGGATGCGTGAGGCGACGCACCGTCTCGACGTTCTGCGCGAACACTTCGAGGCCCGAATCCACGACGGCTTCGACATCGCGCATCACGCCCTGGAAATCCGGCGTCAGTGCCTCGACCGCGGTCTGCGACGTGCGTGTCTTGATGGCGCGGATGCAATCCGCGTAGTGCTTCGCGCCGCCATCGGGCAGATCGTCGCGATTCACGGACGTGAGCACGACGTACTTCAGTTTCATGAGCGCGACGCTGTCGGCCACGTGCTGCGGTTCGTCCGAATCCAGCCAGCCGCGCGGGTTGCCAGTGTCCACCGCACAGAAGCGGCAGGCGCGCGTGCACACGGCGCCCATCAACATGATCGTCGCGGTGCCGGCATTCCAGCATTCCCCGATGTTCGGACACTTGGCCTCTTCGCACACGGTAGCGAGCCGATGCTCGTGCACGGTGTCGCGCACGAAGTTGTAGCCGGCACCGGAGGCAGGCATCGCCTTGAGCCAGCGCGGTTTGCCGGTCAGACCCGTGCGATTCGCGGCGACACTGCCCGAGGCGCCCTGCTTCTGGCCGTCCTTGATCGCGGTAAAGCCTTGCGGCGTCTGGTATTTCTCGCCGCTGCGCGGCGCCAGCGGCTCGACGCGGACGGGAATGTCTTTTAAATCAGGCATTTATAGCTCGATATCATGGCACATCGCACGCCGAGCCGCCAAATCGCGGCCCGGGCGACCGTGCGAGACACCGCAGACAAAAACAAGCGGGGTCCGGCACGGCGCTGCGGGTCGAATTACGGTTGTCATTCGCATCAACAACCGGACTGCCCGCGACGATCTGCAGGTCGTACTGCAGCACGATTCGTCATCATTCTTACCCCGGCCTTTGTCCGTTCAACAATCGATCGAGACTGGCCCATCTTTCGGGCGTCCCGACGTCCAGCCAGATACCGGTATGCAGCACGCCCTCGAGGCGCCCTGCCTCGCGCGCACGCTGCAGCAACGGCAGGAGCGCAAATCGCCCCGGTTCGCACCCGTCGAACAATTCGCGACGGAACACGCCGATGCCCGAATAAGTAAGGCGCTCCCCGCCGAACTCGACGATGCGACCTTGCTCGAGATGGAAGTCGCCCTTCGGATGCTGTGGCGGATTGGGTACCAGCACCAGGCGCGCGAGCGCGTCCGCACCGATGCCGAGCACCGCGCTGCTCGTGAAATCCACGTCGGCATACACATCGCCGTTGACCACGAGGAACGGCTCGGCGCCCAGCAGCGGCAGCGCCTTGAAGATGCCGCCACCGGTTTCCAGCGGTGGCGAGCCCTCATCGCTGTAGGTGATGCGCAGGCCGAATTGCGCGCCATCGCCAAGTGCTGCGGGAATCTGCGCGCCGAGCCAGGACAGGTTGATCGCGACATCCGCGAAGCCGGCCCGCGCGAGTGCTTTGAGGTGATAGCTGATAAGTGGCTGCCCGCCAACCTGCAGCAACGGCTTGGGCGTGTGGTCTGTGAGTGGCCGCATGCGCTCGCCGCGCCCGGCCGCGAGGACCATCGCTCTCATGCGCAAAGCGCGCGCTGATTCGCTTGCGCGAGCTGCGGGGCAAAGCTGCGTTCCACGAGCAGCGCAAAGTCTGCAAGTTCTGGATAGCGGGCGGCCGTGTCGCGCACATAGTCGAGCGTGCGCGGCAGATCGCCGAGATAGGCGGGCTTGCCGTCTCGCCAGAACAATCGCGCGAAGATCCCCAGCACCTTGATGTGACGCTGCAGGCCGATGAAATCGAACCAGCGCAGGAATTGCGCGTCGTCCGTTCCCGCATCGGCGCCGCCCGCAAGCAGCAGCTGGCGATACTCGCGCACCCAGGCCGTCACGCGCGCGCGCGGCCATGCGATGTAGCAATCCTTGAGGATCGAGACGAGGTCGTAGCCGACGGGGCCGTTGAGCGCGTCCTGAAAATCGATGATTCCCGGACTGCGCGCGCGCGTGACCATGAGGTTGCGCGAGTGATAGTCGCGATGGACGAGCACCTGCGGCTGGCTCAGTGCATCGGCGATGAGCAGTTCACCCGTAGCGTCGAACACCGCGCGGCCAGCGGTATCCAACGGCTGCTGCAGGTGACGGTCGCAGAACCAGTCGGGCAGCAGCTGCATCTCGCGCAAAAGCACCTCGCGATCGTACGGCGGCAGGCTCGCGGCGCCTTCGCGACCGCGCAGCTGGATCGCGGCCAGTGCGCGCAGCGCATCGCCATACAGGGCGTCCGCGTCGGCTCCGGCGGTGAGTCGGGAGAGATACGGCATCGAGCCGAGATCCTCCAGCAGCGCGAGGCCACGACCCGTGTCGGATTCGTGGACCAGCGGCACGTGCACGTCGCAGTCGTGCAGCAGCTTCGTGACGCGCAGGTAGGCCGGCAGATCTTCCTTGTCCGGCGGGGCGTCCATGACAATGAAGGTGCCCTCGTCGCGCCAGATGCGGAAATAGCGGCGAAAACTCGCGTCCGCGGAGGCTGGCGCGATGCGCTGGTAGTTCCAGCGCAGCTCGTCCTTCAGCCAGTGCTCGAGCAGCTCGAGGCGGGAATCGGCATTCGGCATGTGCAAACGACGTCGCTGGGGAGCAGCGATCATTATAATGGTTCGCCACATGCCATCGCGTATCCGTCTGCGCCCCGCGCACTTCACAGCCCCGCTGTTCGCCGCCTTGGTGGGCGCGAGCATCGCCGTTGCGCAGACGCCGCCCGCGCTCGTGCCGGCAACCGAACTCACTCCGCACTGCCCCGGCGAGGCCATCGCTGTATCGCGCGCTCGTACGCAGCGACCGGCTGCGCCGAAGAGCACGGGACCCGGCGCCAGGATCGAACCGATCGACGTCACGAGCGATCACGCCATCTTCGGGGTTGATGGCAAGGCCGACGTCTCCGGCCGGGTCGAAGTGCGTCAGGGCGATCGCAGCATCAGCGCGGATCGCGTGGCCATCGACTCGAAGCGCAACTCGCTCGAAGTGGAAGGCAACGTCACCTACAAGGATCCGACGCTCACCGTGAGCGGCGAGGCGGGCAACTATTCGGGCGGCGCCGCGGAATTCCGGGGCGCGCAGTTCGAGATGCCAGAGCGTCCCGCACGCGGCACTGCCGGCGCGCTGCAGCTCGACAGGCAGGGTGTGATCAAGCTGCAGGACGTGATGTACACCACCTGTCCGCCCGACAGCAGCGACTGGCAGATCAAGGCGCGCAGCGTGACGCTGAATCCGTCGAGCCAGACTGGTACGAGCCGTGGCGCGCAGATCAACTTCAAGGGCGTGCCGATCATCTATCTGCCCTACCTGTCGTTCCCCATCGGCGCTGCGCGCAAGTCTGGTTTTCTGTTTCCGAGCATCGGCAATTCCTCGAGCGGCGGCGTGCAGCTCACGATGCCGTTCTACTGGAACATCGCCCCGCAGTACGACCTCACCTTCGAACCCACACTCTATAGCCGGCGCGGCGTCGATCTCGGCGGCGAGCTGCGCTATCTCAGCTCGATAAACACCAGCACGCTGCATTCGAATTTCCTGCCGGACGATCACGTGCGCGGCGATACGCGCAGTCACGTGCAACTGCTGAGCGTCACTGAGCTACCCGGTGACTGGCGCCTGCGGCTCGACGGCGCGAATGTCAGCGACGTGAATTATTTCGAGGATTTCTCCCAGGGCGCCGAAGGCACGAGCATCTCGTTCCTGCGCCGCCTCGCGCACCTGAGCTATCGCGACGAGCACTGGCAGGCCGGCGCGCTGCTGCGCAACTACCAGACGATCGACCAGCAGCTCGCGCCCTTGGATCGTCCCTACACCGAGATGCCGCGACTGTATGGCGGCGGGCGCTGGAACACTCGGTTCGGCGCGCTGCCGCTGGAACTCGGCTTCGACTCCGAAGTGGTGAATTTCCAGCGCAATGCCGGCGTCACGGGCTGGCGGGTGGATAGCGAGCCGCGCGCGCAGGTGCGCATCGACCAGCCCGGCTATTTCGTGCGTACCGCACTGAGCGTGCGCAGCACGCAGTACTCGCTCGACGACACTGCGGTGGGCCAGGACGAAAGCCCATCGCGCACGCTGCCGATCGCGAGCATCGACACCGGGCTTTTATTCGAGCGACCCGCAGGCAGTCACGGCAAGCGTCGCGTCACGCTGGAGCCGCGTCTGCTCTATTTGTATGTTCCCTACAAGAACCAGGACGCGCTGCCGGTGTTCGACACGGGTCTGCCGGACCTCAACCTCGTGGAGTTGTTCCGCACCAATCGCTACGTCGGTGCGGATCGGCTCGGGGATGCCAACCAGGTGTCGGTCGGCATCACTTCGCGGCTTTTCGCGAGCGACAGCGGGACGCGCTACCTGTCCGCGACACTGGGACAGAGGCTGTACTTCGAATCCCCGCGCGTGCTGCTGCCCGATGAGATTCCGCAGGGACGCAATTCTTCCGACCTCGTCGCACAGCTCGAACTCAGGGCCTACAAGAACTGGAGCGTCGACTTCGGCTTGCAGTGGGATCCGCAGCAGGCGGAGGCCGGGAAATCCGAGGTGCGGGTGCAGTACAAAGCGGATGGCACGCGCGTCGTGAATCTGGGCTACCGCTTTCAGCGCGACCGGCTCGAACAGGTAGAAGCCTCGGGTGCGTTGCCCATCTCGACGCAGGGGGCGAAGCAGTGGAATGCCTATGGTCGCGTGGTGTATTCGCTGCGCGACGGGAAGAGCATCGAGCAGTTCGCCGGCTTCGAGTACAGCAGCTGCTGCTGGGGCGTGCGTGCCGTGGCGCGACACTACGTCAGCGATCGCACCGGTGAGCGTGACACCGGCGTGTACCTGCAGCTGGAACTCAAGGGCCTGTCGAATGTCGGAACTGCGGCGGACGCTTTCCTCGAGCGGGGGATTCGCGGATACTCTTCCAACCCCGGAAACAACACGACAAGCCATTGACACAACTAGGAATTCCAATGACCAGAACGGGTTATGCGCTGAGCCGGAGCGGCGCATTGTTATGGCTGAGCCTGCTCGCGGGCGCGGTTTTCGCTGCCGATGCCCCGCCGCCGCCAGCCGCCCCCGTCGCAACGCCGGTAGCCGTCGCTGCTCCCGCACCGCGCGGCCTGCTGCTGGACAAGGTCGTCGCCATCGTCGATGAGGGCGTCGTCACGAGCAGCGAGCTGGACGATCAGACGGTGCTCATCACCGATCGGCTGCGCCAGCAGGAGGTCCAGCTGCCCCCCGATGACGTGCTGCGCAAGCAGGTGCTGGATCGCCTGGTACTGCAGGAGATTCAGTCGCAGCGCGCCGCGCGCGTGGGTATCAAGATTTCCGACGAGCAGCTCAATGCGGCGCTGCAGGATGTTGCCAAGCGCAACAACATGACGCTGAGCCAGCTTCCCGAAGCGCTCGCCTCGCAGGGCGTGGACTACGCGACTTATCGCGAGAACATGCGCAAGGAAATCCAGATGGCTTCGCTGCGTCAGCGCGACGTGCTCGCGCGCATCAACGTGACTCCGCGCGAGCTCGAACAGTTCATGGAAAAGCAGAAGAAGCAGCCCTCCGAGCTCGAGGAATACAACGTCTCGCACATCCTGCTCGCCGTGCCGCAGAACGCGACTTCCCAGCAGATGGAAGAGCTCGCCAAGCGCGCGCAGGACCTGCACGATCGCGCCACCAAGGGCGAGGATTTCGGTCAGCTCGCGCTGCAGTATTCCAACAGCCAGACGGCGCTGGAACGCGGCGCACTTGGCTGGCGCAAGGGTCCTGAGCTGCCGACCTTTCTCGCCGACGTGGTCGTGAAGCTCAAGGCGGGGGAGACCAGCGAGCCGCTGCGCACGCCCACGGGCTTTCACCTCGTGAAGCTCAACGAGACGCGCAGCGCAGATGGCGCCAAGGTCGTGAGCCAGACCCATGCGCGCCACATCCTCATAAAGCCCAACGCGCTACAGGACGATGCGACGGTGCGCCAGAAGCTGATCGGCCTGCGCGAGCGTGTGCTCAAGGGCGAGGATTTCGCCGTATTTGCCACCAGCATGTCCGAGGATTCGGGCTCGGCAGTTAACGGCGGCGATCTTGGCTGGAGCAACCCCGGCACCTTTGTGCCCGAGTTCACGACCGCGCTCGATCAGTTGAAGGACAACGAGATCAGCGAACCGATCCGTTCGGAGTTCGGCTGGCACCTGATCCAGCTGCTGGGACGGCGGCAGTTCGACACCACAGACGAGGTGCTGCGCCAACGTGCGTTCGCGCAGCTGCGCGAGAGCAAGGCCGACGAGGAGACCGAGCTGTGGCTGCGGCGACTGCGCGACGAGGCGTTCGTCGAGTATCGACTCTGACGCGACGGCCACGCATCGCGCTTACCTCCGGTGAGCCAGCCGGCATCGGGCCCGATCTGTGCTTGATGCTTGCGCAACAACTGCAGCGCGAGGATCGCGGCTACGACGTGCTCTGCCTCGCCGATGCCACGCTGCTGCAGGAGCGCGCCGCGCTGCTGGGATTGCCCGCTGCGAGCAGCGCCCGATTCAGCATAGAACACATCCCCCTCGCCGTGCCGGCACGAGCCGGTACGCTTGACCCGGCCAACGCGCATTACGTACTGGCCCTGCTGGATTGCGCGCTCGCGCTGTGCAACAGCGCCGAATGCGCCGCGATGTGCACAGCCCCCGTGCAGAAGAGCGTCATCAATGATGCCGGCATTGCCTTCACGGGTCACACCGAATACCTCGCCGAGCGGTGCGGCAACGTGCGCCCCGTCATGCTGCTGGTCGCACAGCAGTTGCGCGTCGCGCTCGCCACGACGCATCTGCCACTGCGCGCGGTCAGTCACGCGCTGACAGCTGAAGTGCTCGATGACACATTGCGCATCATCGACAACGATATGCGTCGCTACTGGAAGATCGCCGCACCGCGCATCGCTGTGTGTGGGCTCAATCCGCACGCCGGAGAGAGCGGTCATCTCGGCCAGGAGGAAGCGCAGGTCATCGCTCCCGCCATCGCACGCGCGCGGGTCAACGGCATCAAGGCGAGCGGCCCATACCCCGCCGACACCATCTTCGTGCCGCAGCGATTGCGCGACGTCGACGTGGTGCTCGCGATGTATCACGATCAGGGCTTGCCGACACTCAAGTACGCCGGCTTCGGCAACGCGGTGAACGTGACGCTCGGCCTGCCGATCGTGCGCACATCGGTAGATCACGGTACAGCGCTCGATATCGCCGGCACCGGACGCGCCGATGCGGGCAGTCTGGCGGCTGCGCTCGAGCTCGCGGCTGCGATGCTCTGATGCTGGTTCGCAAACGCTTCGGCCAGCATTTCCTGCACGACCCGGGCACGATCGAACGCATCGTCGCATCGGTTGGCGCAAAGCCCGCCCATCGCTTGCTGGAAATCGGACCGGGCCAGGGGATCATCACTACCGGGCTGCTCGCCGCCTGCGGCAGGATGGATGCCATCGAGATCGATCGTGATCTCGCCGCGGATCTGCGCGCGCGCTACGAATCCAGTGGCCTTGCGCTGCACGTCGGCGACGCGCTGAAATTCGACTATGCAGCCCTCGCCATGCGACGCGGCGGTCCGCTGCGAGTCGTGGGCAACCTGCCGTACAACATCTCCACGCCCTTGCTGTTCCGCCTGCTCGATGCCGCCGACCACATCGTGGACATGCACGTGATGTTGCAGAAGGAAGTCGTCGATCGCATGGCCGCGCAGCCCGGCGACGAAGACTACGGCCGCCTCACCGTGATGCTCGCGCCGCGCCTGTCGATCGAAAAGCTGTTCGAGGTGGGGCCTGGTGCGTTCCACCCGCCGCCGCGCGTCTGGTCGGCGGTGGTCAAGCTTACGGTGCTCGCGCAGCCACGTTTCGCGACGGGACCACATTACGCAAAACTCGTCGCCAGCGCCTTCGCGCAGCGGCGCAAGACACTGCGCAACAGCCTGCGCGGCCTGCTCACGCCCGAGCAGATACAGGCCTGCGGGATAGATCCCGGTATTCGGCCCGAACGCGTAGCGCCCGCTCAGTTCTCGGCGCTCGCGGAACTGTTGCCAGCCCAATAAAGCCTCATCATGGCTTGCGCGGCCACGCGCGCCTGTGATTCCCTACTGACATGTACCGCCGGATCCTCACCGTCGTAGACCTGACCGAGCGCAGCAAGGAAGTGGTGCAACGGGCTCGCTTGATCGCAACTGCCTGCGGTAACGCGACGCTGGAGTTACTGCACGTCGTCGAATACGTGCCGGTCGAACCACTGAGCGACTCGCTGATGCCCGCAGTTCAACTCGAAACCGAATTGCTCGAGCGCGCACGCACCCGGCTCAACGCGCTGGTCGAGAACCTGCAACTCGGGGACGTGCCGCGCGATGTGCAGTTCGGCAACGTCAAGAGCGAGATCCTGCGTGTGGCGCGCGAGCGCGGCGTGGATCTGATCGTGCTTGGTTCGCGCGAACGACATGGCCTGTCGATCCTCGTGAACCTCACGGAAGATACGGTGCTGCACGGCGCTCCCTGCGACGTTCTCGCAGTACGGCTGAACGGCAAATGACACGCGCCTCGGGTGAAACGGGGCCGCCCACTCAAACCGCAAGCCAGCCTCGTCACAGTATTCGTGTCGATGTCGAGACCAGCTATCTGTCGGATTCTTCCGATCCGACCGAGCACCGCTTCGTGTTCTCGTACACGATCACGATCCGCAACGAGGGGCAGGTGCCCGCGCGTCTGCTGACCCGCCACTGGATGATCACCGACGCGAACTCCAAGACCCAGGAAGTGCGCGGCGATGGCGTAGTGGGCGAACAGCCGCACCTCAAGCCCGGCCAGGGTTTTCGCTATTCGAGCCACGCCATCATCGAGACGCCGGTCGGCTCGATGCAGGGCAGCTACCAGATGCTCGCCGACGACGGTGCGCACTTTGACGCGCCCATCGCCCCGTTCACGCTGGCGATTCCAGGCGTGCTGCACTAGGGCAATGGCCCGCTACGCGATAGGCGACCTGCAGGGCTGCTACACCGAACTGCGCAAACTGCTCGCGCAGCTGAAATTCAAATCTGATCGCGACCAGGTCTGGTTCACCGGTGATCTCGTCAATCGCGGACCCGAATCGCTCGAGGCATTGCGCTTCGTCCGCGACCTGGGCGACAACGCCATCACCGTGCTCGGCAATCACGATCTGCACCTGCTTGCGCAATGGCGCAAGCCCGGTCGCGGCCCGAAGAAAAAGGACACGCTCGATGCGGTGCTGACCGCGCCGGATCGCGAGTCGCTGCTGCAGTGGCTGGCATCGCGTCCGCTGCTGCATCTGCAGGGCCGCGACCTGCTGGTACACGCGGGACTGGTGCCGCAGTGGAGCGCGAAGCAGGCGCGTGGATACGCACGGGAGGTCGAGCGCGCCATCGCAGATGACATCGACGCCGCGCTCGCCGAGATGTACGGCGACAGGCCCGATCGATTCGACGAGTCCCTGCACGGCGCGGATCGCTGGCGCTGCATCGTCAACATCTGCACCCGCATGCGGCTGTGTTCGGCGGACGGTCGTATTGACACGAAGTCCAAAGGTGGCCCTGTGGATGCGAGCGGCGAGTTTGCGCCGTGGTACAAGCACGACGCGGAATGGAAGAAGGACACACGCGTGATCTTCGGGCACTGGTCCACGCTTGGCTTCTATGACGATGATTCGGTGCTGTGTCTGGACACAGGCTGCGTGTGGGGCGGGACGCTCACTGCGGTGAATCTGGATGAGGACGAAGCCAGGCCCGTCTCCCAGACCTGTCTCGGGTATCAGGAAATCAACTAGCCGGTCATCGGGCTCCGGGCGATTGTTCTCGTTGCACGAGTACTCGCGGCTGCCCCAGTCCGGATGCCTGCGCTCGTCGCAATGACGTTGCCAAGTGCACAAACAGATCCGGGCACGACGATCAACGACACGTCGCGCGCAGTCTGGTACGAGCGCATCGGCCGCACCTACTGGCTGGGCGTGCGCTTCAAGTACTGATCGCGCAACTCGCGCTTGAGCACCTTGCCGATCGCGCTGCGTGGTAGCACAGCGGCGATCTGCACGGCGCTCAGGCGTTGCGTCTTGCCCAGTCGCTGATTCGCCCACGCGGTGAGCTCCTCGCCCGTCGCCTGCTTGCCCGGGCGCAGCACGACGACTCCCAGCGGCGTTTCTCCCCAGCGCTCCGACGGGATGCCGATCACGCTCGCCTCGGCCACCGCCTCGTGCTGCGCGAGTGCTGCCTCGAGGTCGCTTGGATACACATTGAAACCCCCCGAAATGATCATGTCTTTCTTGCGATCGAGCAACGTGAGAAAGCCATCGCCATCGAAGCGGCCCACGTCGCCCGTGCGGATGTAGCGCTCGCCCTGCGCGTCGAACCACTCCGCCTCGGCAGATTTCTCCGGATCCTTGTAATAGCCACTCATCATCGCCGGGGAGCGACCGACGACCTCACCCGCGGTTCCCGGTGCAACCTCGTTGCCCTGTTCATCGATGATCCGGATATCGTGCCCGTCCATCGGGTGCCCGACGGTGTGCAGCTTGTCCGGATGCTCGTGCGCGCGCAGCACGCAGGTGCCGCCGCCTTCGGTGAGTCCGTACCACTCGGTGAGTCCGCCGGGCCAGCGCATCAGTACATCGGCCTTCACTGCCGCTTCGAACGGTGCGCTGGTCGAGAATTTCATCTTGAAGCTCGACAGGTCATGCTTGCCGAAATCGCCATGCTGCATGATGCGTTTGTACTGTACGGGTACGAGCATGCTGTGCGTCACGCGATGTTTCTCGGCCAGCGAAAGGAAGCCCGCGACGTCGAATTTCGGCATCAGGATCACGGTACCACCCAGCGCAATCGTCGGGATAAAACTCACCAGCGTGGTATTGGAATACAGCGGCGTCGACAAAAGTGTCACGGCGCCGGCTCCGTAGCCGAGCGGCAATGCCCGTCGCACGTGCTGCCAGCGCATGCGATGCGACTGCACGATGCCCTTCGGCGTGCCCGTGGTGCCCGAGGAATAGATGATGTTGAATGGCGAGTCTGGATCGACGCTCACCGGCTTGGGTTGCGCACCCGCCGGCGCGAGCCAGTCGCGCAGTCCCGGCGCAACGTGCGAATCATCCAGTGCAACGAGCGGCGGCAGCGACCCCGGCGTCGCGCGCAGCGCTGCGGCAACCTCGACGTCCACGAACAGCATGCGGGCCGCCGCGTTGTCCAGCATCGCTCGCAACGCATCTGCACCCGCCGCAGGGGCGAGCGGCGCGACGGCAACACCGGCTCGCAGCGTGCCGAGATACACCACTGCATAGGCAATCGATGCGGTCGCGCAGATGGCGAGCACGTCACCCGGGCCAAACCCGTCGTGCTGCAGCGCAGCTGCCACACGATCCATCTCCTGGTCGAGCTGCGCGTAGCTGAGTTTTCGCCCATCGACACCGCTCAACAGCGCGACGTTCTGCGCGTCCGTGCGCGCATGCCGACGCACCATGTCGCTCAATGAATTGAAATTCTGCTCGACGATTGCCTCGAGCTCAGTACGGGCAGTCATCACTTTCCCGAAAACTGCGGCTCGCGTTGCGCGGCGAACGCAGCGACGCCTTCGGCATAGTCTGCCGCGAATCCGCACTTGCGCTGGAAATCACGCTCGATATCGAACGCGCCCGCGAGTTCGCGTGAGCAGTACTCGAGCACCGCTTCGCGCGTGAGCACCAACACATGCATGGCTGCCTGCGACAGACGTGCGGCGAGCACGCCCACCGTTGGGGCGAGCTCCACAACGTGAGCCCGAGCGCTCGAGCATTGTCCGCCAGTCGGGGCAGGAACCAGGTGTAGCGGGCTGCGATCACGATATCCGCAGCGAGCGCGAGACCTGCGCCGGCGCCCGGCGACACCATTCACAGCGGCAATCACGGCATCGGAAAAGTGCGCAGCGTGAGCACCCGCACGCGCACCGGTGGAATCGAATTTGTCCGGACGATTGAGAGTGACTCGTGCCACACCATCGGCGCTATCCAGGAGGATACTGCGGTCGCTCAATCAGACCTCTTGTTCGACTGCCCCGCTGCGACAGCGACTTTGCCACAGGCCGCGCCGGTTCGCCTGCCGCGCCGGTAAAGTGCACCATAGGGCATGAGCGAACATCTGCAGATCGTCATCGCGAACCGCGTCATGACCTTGACGCTGAACCGGCCGTACAAGAAGAACGCCCTCACCCAGGAGATGTATCAGGAACTCGCCGCCGCGCTGAAAAATGCGGATGCGGATCCGCAGGTACGCGTGATCCTGCTGCGCGCCGAGGGCGATGCATTCACCGCGGGCAACGATCTGGCGGACTTCGCTGCTGTCGCCGAGGGCAGCTTGCGGCGCGAGGACATGAAGGCGAATGCCTACATCGAAGCGCTCGGAACCCTTGAAAAACCCTGTGTTGCCGCCGTGCAGGGCCTCGCGGTCGGTGTCGGCTTCACCATGCTGCTGCACTTCGACCTCGTGTTCGTCGCCGAGGACGCGAAGCTGTCCGTGCCGTTCGTGAACCTGGGCCTGGTGCCCGAAGCCGCGTCGAGCCTCCTGCTGCCCGCGCGGATCGGGTATGGCCGCGCGTTCGCACTGTTCGCACTGGGCCAATCGCTGGATGGCAGGCAGGCCGCGCTGCTTGGCATCGCCACAGCCGCGGTACCGGCGGCACAGCTGCAGGCCACTGCCGCCGACGCAGCGCGCGCCCTCGCCACCCGGCCGCCTGGTGCGCTGCGCGCTACCAAGCGCCTGATGCGCAATTCGGAATTGCTGGTGTCGACCATGCGTCGCGAGAGTGAAGTCTTCGGCGCGCGACTGCGGACCCCGGAAGCGGCCGAGGCCTTCAGCGCGTTCGCCGCAAAACGCCCTGCGGACTTCAGCCGCTTCTGATCAGCGGGCCTTGAGCGGTGCGCTGCCCAGAGGCACGTCCGCGTCGAGCAGGATGGGCCTGGAGCGCATCCAGATCGCGGTGGCCGGTCGCAAAGCGAGTTATCCCCGCGGTGTTGACCAGACCATCGATGCGACCCCAGGCGTCGAGTGCAGCGGCGGCAAGCCGGCGGCAAACGGCATCCGCTCAGACTTCGGCTTTGACGCAGAGGGCCTGTGCGCCCGCGTCCTCGCACGCAGCCAGCGTGTGGTGCGCCTCGTTCTCACCGCGCGTGTAATTGATGACGACGCGACGCTGCGCCTGGGCAAGCTGGAGCGCGCAGGCTGCGCCGATGCCCGTTGCCGCACCAGCGACAATTCACACTGCGCTTTTCAATTCCATGCGCATAAGCAGCGCAGGCGCCTCGCCGGGGCAATGTCATTGCATTACTCTGCATGTCGAGACTCACGTGACAGAACCGCCTAGGATCAGCGCAGCGCGCCGACCGAAAAGGCGACTGAAATGACCGCGGCGGTAGCGGCGGCTAACGTGATGAGGATCTGGCGGATGTAAATGCTGTTCATGACTTATCTAACCTTTGACTTGAAAACACACACTGTACAGATCTGTACCGTTTCGCTAGAGTCGATACAGACCTGTATGGCTTGTCGATAATTTACAGACAGGTCTGTACTAATGCAAGCGTTCGATGGGGTGCCTGAAAGTGGTTGAAAACACAGCTGTTTCGGCGAGCGGAGGTGCCGGAGTGCGAGCCCGCATCCTCCAGACAGCACGCGATTTATTCTACCGAGAAGGGCTGCGCGCCATTGGCGTAGATCGCATTGTGGCCGAGTCCGGCGTAGCCAAGACCAGTCTGTATCGTTGGTTCCCGTCCAAGGACGATCTCATCGCCGCCTTCCTCGTCGAAGAAGAGCGCGAGCGCTGGGAGTCCTGGGATCGCAACGCCGCGCGCTTCTCCGCCGCCTCTCCGCTCGAGGAATTGCGTGGCATCTTCATTGGCCTGGAGCGCCAGATCGCCAGCTCGACGTTTCGCGGCTGTCCGTTCCTCAACGCCGTGACTGAGCTGCCGGATCCAGCTCATCCGGCGCGCGCCGTCTGCGAGCGCGCCACTATGGAGCTTCGCACGCGGCTGCTGGAGCTCGTCACGAGCATCGGCGTGCGCAATCCGCAGCAGGTATCAGATCAGCTCACGCTGCTCGTCGAGGGCGCGTTCGCCTCCGGGCAGCTCATCGGCAAGCAAGGCCCTGTTACCCAGCTGCGCGTGATGGCGGAGCTGCTCGTTCGTTCGCAGATGAACGTTGTTCCCCTCGCTCGTCAGGATTCACTGGAGACTGCATGACTTCGCCAATCTATACGTATTCGATCCCCATCTACACACGGGGCCTCGCCAACCTGGACGATATCCTCGTCAAGGCAGCCGCCTGGACCGTTAGCCGCAAGATCGATCCCAGCGCCATCCTGCTTGCGCGACTCGCACCCGACATGTTCACTTTCACCAAACAGGTGCAGATCGCGTGCGACATGGTGAAGAACGGGTGCTCGCGACTCGCCGGAATCGAAGCGCCGAAGTTCGAAGACAAGGAAACCAGCTTCGATGATCTGCGCACGCGCATCGCGATGACTGTCGCGCACATCGAGACGCTGAAGCCCGAGCAGTTCGTCGAAGCCGCAACGCGCGACATCAGCTTCCCTGTCGCCGGCCAGACGATGAATTTCAAAGGCGACGTGTATCTCGCCACCTGGGTCTCGCCGAATTTCTACTTCCACTGCACGATGGCGTACGCGCTGCTGCGCCACAACGGCCTGGAACTGGGCAAGCGCGATTTCCTCGGCGCCCGCTAGCCCGGACCGCCATGGGCCGTATATTCGAAGTCCGCAAGCACACGATGTTCGCGCGGTGGAACCGCATGGCGAAGCAGTTCGCGCGCATCGGCAAGGACATCACGATCGCGGTGAAAAGCGGCGGCTCGGATCCGTCCGGCAATCCGATGCTGAGGCGCGTGATCCAGAACGCGCGCTCGGTGAACATGCCGAAGGACAAAGTCGATGCCGCGATCAAGCGCGCTTCTGGGCGCGATGCGGCCGACTATCAGGAGATTTTCTACGAGGGCTACGCTCCGCACGGCGTGGCGGTGCTCGTGGAATGCGCGACTGACAACCCCACCCGCACCGTGGCCAGCGTGCGGCATGTGTTCACCAAGTACGGCGGAAATTTCGCCAGCACGGGCAGCGTGAGCTTCCAGTTTCGCAAGATGGGCGTGTTCCGTCTGGATCCCGCCGGCATCGACCAGGAGGATCTGGAGCTGTACCTCATGGACCATGGGCTCGACGAAATGGGTGAAGGCACCAGCGAAAAAGGCGAAGCGGAGATCGTGATCCGGTGCGCGTTTGCGGACTTCGGTTCGCTGCAGAAGGCGCTCGAGGAGCGCAAGATCACTCCCGTGTCGGCTGAGCATGAATTCATTGCCCTGACGCACACGCAGTTGGCCGACGAACAGGCGGCGGAGGCGATGGAAGTGCTGGACAGGCTCGAGCAGGACGAAGACGTGCAGAAGGTCTACCACACACTGGCATAGGTTTTGGCCAGGGTCTGGCAAAGGCGAATCGCATAGCTGAATTTCTCATCAGCTCGCCGACGAGGCACCGTACATGGCGAAACAGCGAAGCGCGACCGCGTCATGGTGTTCGAAGCGATGTACGCGAAACTGCAGACTCGGCGTTTCGCCTCACTCAGCCGAGGCTCAGTGTTGCGTGAAGCGCAGCTCGAGGAACAGCGCTCGGCGGCGGCCCGGAAAATACCGGTAGTTGCCGAACGCGAAATCGGCGCGATCCGCATAGGTGCGGCCAGTGAGGTTGTCGAGTCGCCCGGCAAGTGCCCACGCGGGTGAAAAACTCCAGTCGCCGCGCAGGTTGAGCAGATCGTGTCCCGCATAGCTGCGCAGGTTCGAGGCATCCACGAAGTACTGGCCGACATGCTGCCACTCGAGTTCGGCGGTCACCGAGTCGCGCGGTTGCCAGTTCGCGCGCGCGTTGAAAACGCGTCGTGGCGCCGTGTCGATGTCGCGACCACTGACAATGGTCTCACCGCCATCAATCACGCGATTGAAATCGTACGTGTGCCTGGCGTAACTGCCCGCGAGCGTCAGCTCCAGTTTTCCCAGCTTGCCGCCGTTCAAGGCGTGCAGCACGAATTCGTACTCGATGCCGCGATGGCGCGTGCGCCCGTCGCTGACATTGAAGCCGTTGGAATCCCGAAGGATCACGTGATCCTTGCGCATGCTGAATGCGGCGAGTGTGTAGTGCAGAGCCGCGGCGCGGCCGCGCAATCCGAACTCCGCGTTGTCGAGCCGTTCCGGATCGAGCGTGGCCAGGCCCTGCTGGCGCTGCAGACGATACAGTTCGCTGGTGTCGGGGGCGCGGTAGCCGCGCGCAGCCGTGAGATACACGCTGTGGTGTGAAGCGAATTTCCGGTTCAGGCCAACGCGCGGCGTGAAGCTGTTGAAGTAGTCCCGCCGGTCCGAAGGCCTGTTGAACAGACAGCCTCCCGGACACACGCTGCCGCTGTCCGCAGTGTTGCCAGCCAACATGCGGTTGTCGTAGTCGTAGTCCACGCGCTCGAAGCGCCCGCCAGCCTCGGCCGTCAACGAGCCCGTGAGCTGCTGCTCCACTCGCACGTACCCGGCGAGCACGCGACTGTCGACGGTATAGTCGTAGTGCCGTCCCACGGGGCGGATCGTGTTCGCAGCGGGCGCGCCATCAGTTGCCGGACCGCGCTGCAATTCGAACAGCGAACTGTGCGCGAGCTCCGCCTCTGCGCCGAACGTCAGGTCGGTACGCGAACTCGAAAAATGCATCGACCCGAGTACACCGCCCGAATCCTGACCATTGTTCTCGAGCGGTTTGCCGACCAGAAAATGCTGCAGGAATTCCATGCGCGAGCTGCGCAAGTACGGACGCACATCGAGCTGCCACCCGGAAGCAATCGGCAACTCGTAGTGTCCGTTGAGTCGCAGCGCGCGCGCCGTGCGGAACGCCTCCGGATTTGAATTCGAACGGGCTATGGCGGAGTCACGGTACGACTCGAAACCCTGGATGAATCCGGCGGTGTTCTGATCGAGCCGTGTCGCCGACAGGCGCAGGTCGAAGCGACTATCGCCGTCCAGCTGCTGCTCCAGTGCGGCGGTCAGCTTCTGCTGGCGCGTGAGGGAGTCATCGCGCCAGCCGCCGTCGTACTCGGCGAGACCGGACAAACCGACCGACGTGTTCGCCCCTTCGAACCGGGTCGCCGCGCGTGCGCGATAGTAATCCTCGGGACCGCGCTCCACTGCGACGCTCAGCGCGGGCAACTTCGCGAGCCGCGGCGACAGCACGTTCACTGCGCCGTGCATGGCGCTCGATCCGTACAAGGCGCCGGCCGGACCGCGCAGCACTTCGATCGCATCGGCCTGTTCGCCATCGACCTCGAACAGTTGATTCACGTTGCAGAAGCCCACCGGGCGGATCGGCACGCTGTCCTCGAGGAACAGAAACGAGGCGCATGAACCGGGGCCACTCAGCACCGGCGAGCGGATCGCACTCAGGCTCTCCTGCCCGCTGTTGCGCTGAAAGTAGGCGCCGGGCGCGCGATTCAACGTCTGGCTGAGATGAGTGGCCCCAACGAGCGCGATGGCCCTGGCATCGATACGAGTGGCGCTGCCGGCGTAAGAATCGACGGTGGTGGCGCGCCGCGTAGCCGTGACGAGCACTTCCTCGGGCAATGCGGCGTCCTGCGCGGAAGCGATGTGCACGAGCAACACACTCATCACGACGGGCGCCGCGACGCAGGCTCGACGCACCCCGCTCATTTGACCGTCGCGCCCCAGCTCACGGCAACCTGTGGAGTGCCGGGTGGATGCAGCGTGTGCTCCGCGGCGATGACCACCGTCGTCGTTGCGGTGGTGCTGACCGGATACACCTGACGCTGCGCGCCCACCAGCTCCAGCAGCCGGAAACGACCGGGCGACACGCGGAACTCGATGCGGACCGGCCAGGCCGCGCCCTCGCGCGGCTTGAGGATGAAGGTGCCGCTGCTCGCCACGCCTTGCAGATCGATCAGCAAGGCATTGCGATGCCAGTACTGCAGCACAATGGGCATCTGCGCATCAGCCGGCACGGTGACATCGAGTTCCCGCACGGCCTCGGGTGCCGGCACCGCCGCCTTTTGCCAGGGCAGGTGCATGCGTGGCATGTGCGAACATCCGCTCAGAACCAGCGCGAGAGACAGTAGAAGTGCTTTCATGCTTGCCTAACATACTACAATGGCCCATGCCCGACGCGCGCCCGCTACTGGCCTTCAACTTCCGACAATGGATCGATGACCATCGTCATCTGCTCAAGCCCCCGGTCGGCAACAAGCAGGTTTTCCATGACAGTGAGTTCATTATCATGGTGGTCGGCGGGCCCAATACCCGCAGCGATTTTCACGTCGATCCCGGCGAGGAGTTCTTCTACCAGCTCGAAGGCGACATGCTGCTGAAGACGATCCAGGACGGCCGCATGGTCGATGTGCCGATTCGCGCAGGCGACATATTGCTGCTGCCGCCCAACGTGCCGCACTCACCGCAGCGTCGTGCCGATACGGTGGGGCTCGTGATCGAGCGCAAGCGCCGGGCCGGCGAGCAGGACGCACTGCAGTGGTACTGCGCCGCCTGCAGCCACCTGCTTTACGAGGAATACTTCGCGCTGACGGACATCGAACAACAGTTCCCGCCGGTATTCCAGCGCTTCTACGCGAGCCGTGCGCGCCGCACCTGCAAGCACTGCGGTACGCTTGCCCCAACGCCGGGCGAGCACCAGGCGCGCCAGGAAAATCAGTGAGCGCCCCTGTGCGCCTGCAGTTCGATGACGTCGAGGTGCGAATTGATCTTGCGCGACCGCTCTGCGTCGCACTCGAACAGCATTTCGATACGCGGCAGCCACGGCATTTCGACGCACCCCCGGCGGTATCCATGCCGCTGCGCATCGGTGCTTTCTCCGGCGACGTCAACAGCGGTGCAAGTTGCAACTGTCGCCAGGTCACGCTGGTACCCCACTGCAACGGCACACACACCGAGAGCGTTGGGCACCTGACCGGTCAGGCGCACGATGTCGCGGGCGTGGTGCCCACGGAGTTGCTGCCCGCATTGCTCGTGAGCGTCACGCCCGTCCTGGCGACGCAGACGCTGGAGGACTCGCTGCCTCTGCCGCAGGAAGGTGATCTGCTCGTCACCCGCGCCGCATTGAGTGCCGCATGGCCGACCGGCCTGCCATGGCAGCCGCGCGCGCTGCTGATCCGCACACTGCCTAACGGAATCGAGAAGCAAGGGCGCAACTACGCACAGGCGCGCGCGCCGTATCTCACGCGCCAGGCCGTCAACGATCTCGTCATCCGCGGCATCGAGCACCTGGTGCTGGATGTGCCCTCGCTCGATCGCGATCACGACGAGGGCAGGCTCACGGGACACCGTTTGTTCTTTGGCCTGGCCGCCGGCTCGCAGAACCTTGCCGAGGCGCATCGCGCCCACTGCACGATCACCGAGCTGGCCTGGTTCCAGCCGGGCCTCGCCGATGGTACGTACGCGCTGCAGTTACAGATCCCGGCGTTTGGCGGAGATGCAGTGCCGAGTCGGCCAATTCTTTTCGCGCTGCAGGCACCATGAACAACGAAGCGATGGATTTCGCCGCCCAGATGGATGCGGCAGATGCACTCGCGCAGATGAGCGAACGCTTCGCGCTGCCGCGCGGCAGCGAAGGCAACCCGCTGCTGTACCTTTGCGGTCACTCGCTCGGTCTCGCCCCCCGCGGCGCCCGCGCGCTCGTCGATGAGCAACTCGACGACTGGGAACAGCTCGGCGTGCTCGGGCACGAAGGCGCCCGTCGCCCCTGGATCGAGTTCGCCGACGCGCTGCGTCCTGGTCTCGCGGTGCTCGCTGGCGCCGATTCGAAAGAAGTGGTCGCGATGAACTCGCTCACTGCAAATCTGCACCTGATGCTGGCAAGCTTCTATCGACCAACCCGCGAGCGCTCCTGCATCCTCATCGAAGGGGGCGCGTTTTCTTCCGATCGCCACGCCGTCGCCAGTCAGATCGCATGGCATGGATACGATCCCGCGAGCTCGCTCATCGAGCTGCGCCCGGAGCCAGGCGGCGACCTCATCGATCCCGAGCAGATCGAAACGCTGTTGCGCGAGCGCGGGGAGCAAATCGCACTGGTGCTATGGCCCGGGGTGCAGTTCCGCACGGGGCAGGCGTTCGACATCACGCGACTGGCGCGGGCCTGTCGTGCCACTGGTTGCACTCTCGGCCTCGATCTCGCACACGCGATCGGCAACGTGCCGCTGCAGCTGCACGGCGATGAGGTCGATTTCGCTGTGTGGTGCAGTTACAAATATCTCAACGGCGGTCCGGGTGCGATCGGCGGCGCATTCGTGCACCAGAAGCATTTCGGCGTGGATCTGCCACGCCTGACGGGCTGGTGGGGCCATGAGTCGACCACCCGCTTCGCGATGGGCGAGCAATTCGTCCCGGGCGCGGGCGCCGCTGGCTGGCAGCTCAGCAACCCCTCCATCCTGGCAACCGCCCCGCTCATTGCATCGCTGCAGTTGTTCATTTCCGCGGGCCTGCCCGCCCTGCTGCAAAAGTCGCGCGCGCTGACCGGATTTCTCGCGCAGTTGATCTTGCAGCGCTGCAGCGACGCCGTGCAGATCGTCTCGCCATTGCGTGCCGAGGCCCGCGGCTGCCAGCTCTCCCTGCGCATCAACGCGGGCCGCAACGCGGGTCTGCGGGCATTCCGGCAACTCGCGTCCCTCGGCGTCGTCGCCGACTGGCGCGAGCCCGACATCATCCGCGTCGCGCCAGTGCCGCTATACAACAGCTTCGCCGACGTCGCACGTTACGTGCAGCTGCTCGCAACGGCGCTGCGCGCCTGATGGACATCGTCGGTGCGGGCCCGGCGGGCCTGGTGCTCGCCCTGCTGCTGGCGCGACGTGGGCGCAGCGTGCGCGTGTTCGAGCGGCGTCCCGATCCGCGACGCGCGCATCCCGAGGGCGGACGCTCGATCAATCTCGCGCTCGCCGCGCGCGGCATGCGTGTGCTGCGTGCGGCAGACGCACTCGACGCGCTACGTGAATTCTGCGTGCCGATGCCCGGGCGCATGCTGCACGTGGACGGCAATCAGCAGTTCATCGCTTACGGCCAGCGCGCGGATGAAACGCTGTATTCGATCTCGCGCGCGACCCTGCACGAGCAACTCACCCGCAGCGCCGCGACTGTCGTGAATATCGAGCTGAATTTCGGGCAGCGCTGCCTGGGTTTGCAATCATGCAATGCGGGCTTGCTGCGGATGCGTGACGAGGTCAGCGGCAGGGAATACGAACTGCGTTCCGAGTTCATCATCGGCGCCGATGGGGCCGGCTCTGCGTTGCGCGATGGCCTGTGCGCTGCCGGCGCGTTGCAGGTGCGCGAGGAGCGTCTCGCGCACGGCTATCAGGAGTTCACGATTCCTGCGCAGGACGGCCGACACGTCTGGCCCCCGCAGGCGCTGCATATCTGGCCGCGGGGCAGTTTCATGCTGATCGCGCTGCCGAACAATGACGGCAGCTTCACCGCGACATTGTTTCTCCCCGAACAGGGGCGCGACAGCTTTGCCAGCCTCGCGGCCGAGCCGCACGCGTTGCGAGCCTTGTTCGAGCGAGAATTTCCCGACGCCTCCGCGCTGATGCCGCAACTGGAGGCCGAGGCGCTTGCGCATCCACCCAGCTCGCTCGGCACCGTGTACTGCGAGCCTTGGCAGGCACCCGGACGTGTACTGCTGCTCGGCGATGCGGCGCACGCCATCGTACCGTTCCACGGTCAGGGCATGAACTGCGCGCTGGAGGATTGCCTGCTGTTCGACGAACTGCTGGGCACGGGAAACGATTTCGCCGCCGCCGCCGCGCAGTTCGAGGAGCGCCGTCGTCCAGACACGGACGCCATCGCACAGATGGCGCTCGAGAACTATCTGGAGATGCGCGACAGCGTGCGCGATCCGCTTTGGCAGCGACGGAAGGCACTCGCGCTGGAACTGGAACAGCGCTTTCCGGCGCGCTTCATTCCACGCTATTCGATGGTGATGTTCCACGCGGAGATCGGCTATGCCGATGCCCTGCGACGCGGTGCCGTCCAGCAGGCAATACTCGAGGAGCTCACGACCGGCGACGCGATCGACTGGACGCGCGCCGCGCGGCTAGTTACCGAGCGCCTTGCACCGGTATCCGCTCCAGCGTACTGAAGGTCATCGCGTAGTCATTACTGCCGTCGCCGAGCACGCGGCGCTCGTCCGTCACGCGCCACTGCCGGGAATCGAGCTCGGGGAAGAACGCATCGCCATCGATCACCGCGTGCACACGCGTGAGATAGACTCGATCGGCACGCGGTAGCGCCTCAGCATAGAGTTGCGCGCCGCCGATAACCATCAACTCCGTTACGCCTGTCAATCGTGCCAGCGCCTCATCGAGGCTACGCACTACTTCCACACCTTCCGTCATGATCGCCTTGCGAGTCAGCACGAGATTGCGCCGGCCCGGCAACGCGCGCCCGATGGACTCGTGGGTCTTGCGCCCCATGAGCACGGGCTTGCGCAGAGTGAGCGCCTTGAAATGCTGGAGGTCCGTTGGCAGATGCCATGGCAATGCGTTGCCGCGACCGATTACGCCGTTCTCAGACACCGCAACGACCAGTGAGATGCTCAGATTTCCACCTGCGTCACGAGCGCGATCACGCGCCGCTCGGGCATGCGAAAGAACTCGGAAGCTTGCGTGCTGCGCCGCTGCATCCAGGCGAACATGCGGCGCTTGATGCCCGCGTAACCGCCACGCGGTCGCGGTATGACGAGATGCCAGCCCACGAAGAACGAGCAATCGGCGACGAAGATCTTGAGCCCGCGAGCCCGCGCCCGCTTCAGCGCTTCGCTGACATCCGGAGTTTCCATGTATCCGAAACGCGCGCGCAGCAAAAACACCTCGGGCATGAACTCCTCGAAGCGCACGCGATCGGTCGGATCCTGACGCGGCGTACGGGCAATCTCGAGGTTGAGAATCACGATGCGCTCATGTGCCACGTGATTGTGCTCGATGTTGCGCAGCAAGGCCGACGGTACGGAATCGGCGGTACTCGCGAGGAACACGGCCGTGCCGGGCACGCGCTGCACGCCCTGCAGCACCTTGCCGATTTCGCCGATCGGCACCGCGAGCAACGCGAGTGCATTGCGCAACTGCAGGCGACCGCTGCGCCAGATCATGAACAGGCTGAACAGCAGCGTCGCGAGCGCAATGGGTACCCAGGCGCCTTCCTTGAATTTGGTGAGATTGCCCGTCACGAATGTCGCATCGATCAGGAGCAGCGGCGTGAACACCAGCGCAACGCCCGAGAGCGACCACTGCCATTCACGCCGCGCCAGAAACGACGCGAGGATCGTGGTGATGAGCATCGTACCGGCGACTGCAGCGCCATACGCCGCGGCGAGTGCGTCCGAGGAACCAAAGGCGATGACGAACAGCGCAACCGCGATCATGAGTATGTGATTTATGGCGGGCACGTAGATCTGCCCGTGCGCCTCGGCCGAGGTCTGCAGCACACGCATGCGGGGCAGGAAGTCGAGCTGGATCGCCTGACGGGTGATCGAAAAAGCGCTGGAAATCACGGCCTGCGACGCGATGACGGTGGCAGCCGTGGCGAGCACGACCATTGCGGGTAGCAGTCCCTGCGGCAGGAGGTGGTAGAGCGGATCGGACACGGCCTCAGGCGTGCGCAGCAGCAATGCTCCTTGCCCGAAATAATTAAGCAGCAGTGCCGGCCAGACGAGCCCGAACCAGGCAATGCGCACGGGCAGCTTGCCGAAGTGTCCCATGTCGGCGTACAGCGCTTCGCTGCCCGTGAGCGCGAGGAACACCGCACCGACGATGATGAGCGACGTACCCGCGTGGGCGCTGAGCAACTGGATAGCCCACACGGGATTCAGTGCCTGCAACACCGCCGGATTCTGCACGATCGACGTGACCCCGGAGATTCCCAGCACCAGGAACCACAGCACCATAACCGGACCGAACACCTTGCCCACGCTTTCGGTGCCGCGATGCTGGATCGCGAACAGCGCCACAACGATCCCGATCGTGATCGGCAGAATCAGCTTCTTGAATCCGGGGTCCAGCAACTGCAGGCCTTCAACCGCGCTCAGCATCGAAATGGCCGGGGTGATCAGCGCGTCGCAGTAGTACAGCGCGGCCCCGAGCACGGCGAGCGCGATGAGATGCGCGCGGTAACGACCTGCGGATGCCAGGTGCCGCTGCACCAGGGCGAACAGGGACAGGATGCCGCCCTCGCCCTGGTTGTCGGCACGCAGCATGAGCACCACGTACTTGAGCGTGACGACCACCAGCAGGCTCCAGAACATCAGCGACAGCACACCAAACATCAGCGCGCTGTCGATCGTCTCCTGTCCGGTGGCTTTCACCGACTGCTCGAGCGCATACAGCGGACTCGTTCCGATGTCGCCATAAACCACACCCAGCGCGCCCACCACTGACGAAGGCTTGGCGCCGCGGGTGTTCATTGTCTACCGCTTGGCCTTGCGCTTCGCAGTCTTCTTCTTTGACTTCGCCTTCTTCCCGACCTTGCTCTGCGTCCTGGACTTCTTCTTCCGCGGCACAGGCCGCTTCGCCGGCCACAGCATCGTGCCGCGGCACTTGGTCGCGCCGCAGCGGCAGGCGTAGATCTCATCAACGTTCGGCGGATCGTTCTTGTCGCGACCGATCTCGTAATCGTAGCCGAGCTCTTCGCCCTTCTGGATCGTGCGGCGTGCCGTGATGAACACGCGGCCCTGCTTCACTTCGGAGTCGCAGTTGCCGTCACACGAATGATTGATCCAGCGCGCATCGTTACCGTCGATCGAGGCATCGAGCACGGTCTTCTTGTCCACGATGAACAGGAAGGTGTGATTGTCGTTCGGGTCGGCGTTCTCGTAGCGCTTGTCGGCCTGGCGATGCGTGATGCGGTCGCCGAAGTATTCGAGAATGGTCGAGCCATTGCGAATGCGGCGATTGGCGAACACACCATTGCCGTGGATCTTCGACTTGCGCACCTTGTGCAGGGGCGGCGTGGGAATCTTGAAGGGCTTGCCCCTCGGCGGCGTGACGCCGGTCTTGCGCTTCATACTGCTACTGCCGCCTTGATCGCCGGATAATGCTGGTAGTTCACGAACTCGAAATCCTCCGCGTGATAGTCGAACAAGGTCGCGGGCCGACGTCGCAGCAGCAGTCGCGGCAGCGGCAAGGGCGCCCGCTCGAGCTGCAGATCGGCCTGCTCGAGATGATTGGTGTACAGGTGGCAGTCGCCGCCAGTCCAGATGAACTCGCCGGGCTGCAGATCGCATTGCTGCGCCATCATGTGCGTGAGCAATGCATACGACGCGATGTTGAATGGCACGCCCAGAAAAACGTCGGCGCTGCGCTGGTACAGCTGGCAGGATAGACGTCCGCGCGCGACGTAGAACTGGAAAAATGCATGACAAGGCAGCAGCGCCATGTCCTCGAGATCCCCCACATTCCAGGCGCTGACGATGATGCGCCGTGAATCAGGATTGTTGCGCAGCTGCTCGACCGCGGCGGTCATCTGGTCGATGACGCGGCCATCGGCCGTGCGCCACGCGCGCCACTGGCGTCCGTACACAGGACCCAGCTCGCCATCCGCGTCGGCCCATTCGTTCCAGATCGAAACGCCGTGCTGCTTGAGATAGCGCACGTTCGTATCCCCGCTCAGGAACCACAGCAGCTCGTGGATGATCGAGGGCAGGTGCACTTTCTTGGTCGTGACGAGGGGGAAGCCCTGTGCCAGATCGAAGCGCATCTGGTGTGCGAACAGCGACAGCGTGCCGGTGCCGGTGCGGTCGTTCTTGCGTACGCCCTGCTCGCGCACGAGCCGCATCAATTGCAGATACTCGCGCATCAGGTGCTCCGGAAATTTCCGGACGACTGAGGACTGGTCGCCGCGCGATACAGCAGCGCCACCCCGCCAATCAGCATCGGAACGCTCAGCAGCTGACCCATGGTGAACCAGCCACCGGCGAGATAGCCGAGCTGCGCATCGGGCACGCGAAGAAATTCGGCGAGGAATCGCACGGTCCCGTAGTACACGAGGCCCAGACCGAACACCGCGCCGCGCGCACGCGGCTGGGCGCTGAACCACCAGACGAGGATGAACATCAGCAGACCTTCGAGCAAGGACTCGTACAACTGCGATGCATGGCGCACGGAATCCGGCTCACCGTTCCCGCCGGGGACCAGGAAGCCCCAGCTTGCCGTGGTCGGCCGGCCCCAGAGCTCGCCGTTGATGAAGTTACCGATGCGGCCGGCCATGATGCCCAGACCAGGCAGCGGTGCGGTGAAGTCCATGACGTCGAGCACGTGGCGCTTGCGACGCACGCCAAACAGCGCGATGGCGACCAGCACGCCGATGAGCGCGCCATGGAATGACATGCCGCCCTGCCAGATCTTCAGCGGGTACAACGGGTCTTCGGACCAGAACGGTAGACCGTAAAAAAGCACGTAACCGATACGCCCGCCGAGGATGACCCCGAGCATCGCCCAGAAGATGAGATCGTCCACATCCGCACCGGTCCAGGTC
>JBDSRN010000071.1:0-10512 GCA_039929265.1 Steroidobacteraceae bacterium
GTCGCCGCGGTGGGTGAAGGTACCCACGCTGTGCTCGCGCCGGACTGGGGATGCGCACTCTTCTGCGCGAGCATGTCGCGCATCATGTCGGGCGCGGCCCACATGCCTTTGCCGATCTGCGCGCGACCGGGCAATCCGCACGCGAGCCCGATGTCGACGTTGGAGTTCTCGTACGCCTTGATCCACGTCGCGCCTTTCATGTCGCCCTTGCGCACGACCGGGCCCGCTTCCATCACCGAGTGAATCTCGTCGCCGGTGCGATCGAGAAAACCCGTGTTGATGAAGAACACGCGCTCGGCCGCAGCCTCGATGCAACGCACGAGATTCACGCTGGTGCGCCGCTCCTCGTCCATGATGCCGATCTTCAGCGTCAGCGGCGGCAGGCCGAGAATCCTTTCCACGAACGCGAACGTCTCGACGACGAACGCGACCTCCTCGGGGCCGTGCATCTTCGGCTTGACGATGTACACGGAGCCACGTCTGCTGTTGCGCATAGTCCCTGAGCTATCGAGATCGTGACGCGCGATGAGCGCGGTGAACATCAGATCGATCAGCCCTTCGGGTACGGGCTTGCCCGCCGCGTCGCGCACCATGTCCGTGTACATGTGGATCCCGACGTTGCGCGCCAGCATTAGGCTGCGCCCGTGCAGCTGCAAGTCGCCGCCATCGCCCGCCTGGTACTTGCGATCGGGATTGAGCCGGCGGGTCAGCACCTTGCCGCCCTTCACGAAATTCTCGGTGAGGGTGCCGCGCATCAACCCTAGCCAGTTGCGATAGATGCCCACCTTGTCGGCGACGTCGACGGCGGCGACGCTGTCTTCCATGTCCATGATGGTGGAGAGCGCGGACTCGAGCACGATGTCGGCAACGCCCGCCGGATCTCCCGCACCGACCACGCTGTCGCGAGCGACGAGGATTTCGATGTGCAGGCCGTGGTGCCGCAGCAGCACTGCGTTGGGTGCATCCGCGGTGCCACAATAACCCACCAGTTGCCGCGGTTGCGCGAGGCGCGCGACCTTTTTGCCCAGGCGCGCGAGCAACGTGCCGCCATCGATTGCGTAGGCGGTGACTTGCGCATGACTCGCGCCGGCAAGCGGCACGAATTCGTCCAGCCAAGCCTTCGCCCGCTCCTGCACGCGCGCGCCACGCGCTGCGTCATAGCCGGCCGTCGTCGGCGCGTCACCGAGCGCATCGGTGCCGTACAACGCGTCGTACAGGCTGCCCCAGCGCGCGTTCGCGGCGTTGAGCGCATAGCGCGCGTTCGATACCGGCACCACGAGCTGCGGACCTGCGAGTTTCGCGATCTCGTCATCGATGTTCGCGCTGCTGATCGTGAAGGTTTCCGGCTCGGGCAGCAGATAGCCGAGCTGTGTCAGGAACTCGCGATACTCACGCGGCTCGTGCACCGTATGCGAACGGTGCCAGCCATCCAGCGCGACCTGCAGCGCGTCGCGGCGTGCGAGCAGCTCGGCGTTGCGCGGGCCGAAGCCGTGCAGCAGCGCGGCGAGACCCTTCCAGAAATCCGGCGCCGCGATGCCTGACTGGGGCAATGCCTCGTTCACCAGAAAAAGTTGCAGACCGTCCGAAACCGATAAACCTTCGAGCTAAACCATTGCCATTGCTACGACCCTGCTGCTGAGCAGCGGCGATTCTATCGCTCAAGTTCGCGATGCGACTCGGTCCCGTATCGCGCGAGCAGCCGGCGGACGGCCCAAAACGCCCCATTGCACTGATTTACATGGAGTTCACGCAGGTTAAGCCCCTCGTGAAGGCGCACTCGTCCCTTTGGTGACCAAACCCATCACACATTTGCATCGCTGCCTCAGCAGGCGCACGCTGCTTTGTCGGACACCCTCCCCATCGAGCCTGCCTGGGCCGCTCGAGCGCGGCGCAACGCCGCTTCCCCCATTCGTTGCATTTCCTTGCTGCGCGCCACCAGGCCGCGCTTCCGATGACCCATCCGCTCGTCCGGAAGCTCTCGCATTTCTCCGCGCTATCCATCGCGGAAATCGACGCCGTGAATGCGGCATCCGGCACTGTCCGGACCCTCGATCCGGGCGAAGACCTCATGGCCGAGGGCCAGGAAACGCAGGGCGCAAAGCTCCTGCTCGCCGGGATTGCCTGTCGCTACAAGACACTCGAGGACGGGCGTCGCCAGATCGTCTCTTTCGTTCTGCCCGGCGATACCACCGAGCTGCGCGTTCTCACACTGCGGCGCGCGGATCATTCGGTGTCGGCGCTGAGTCCCTGCCGCATCGCGACGCTCTCGCGTGAACAGGTGGCGAATTTGAGCGACGGCGAGGGTGCACTCTCGCAGGGGCTGAACTGGGCCGCGCTGGTCGATGAATCCATCACGCGTGAATGGGTCGTCAACGTCGGTCGCCGCACAGCCATCGAACGTATGGCTCACGTGTTCTGTGAATTGTTCTACCGCCTGCGCGCCGTGGGCCTCACTACCGGCGACGCGTGCCACATCCACGTCACGCAAGTGACGCTGGGCGAAACGCTGGCGCTCTCGGCCGTGCACGTGAATCGCACGCTCCAGGAGTTACGGCGCCAGGAGCTGGCCACGCTGGTGGCCGGCAAGCTCGCCATCTATGATCTCGTCCGGTTGCAACAGGTTGGCATGTTCAACCCGGACTATCTGCATCTGGAGAATGCAACCGGCGCCTGATCAGCGTTTCCGTGCACGCAAGCGACCTCTGGCGCAGATCACCCGACAGCAACGGATAGCAATACCGGCCGACTAACACGCGTGCGGCCTGCGAGCGTAGTAACCGAACGCGACGATCCCGAGGTAGCACAGCGCCGGCACCACCAGGGCAGTACGCATGCTGGAAGCGTCGGTCACCATGCCGGCGACCAGAGGCACGATCGCCCCGCCGACGATCGCCATGCAGATGATGCCGGAGCCTTCTGCCGCACGCGTGCCGAGGCCCTCGCTGGCGAGCGAGAAGATCGTCGGAAACATGATCGAATTGCACAGGCCGATCGCCAGCAGCGACCAGCCCGAGATCGCGCCCACGCTGTTCGCGGACACCGCCAGCAGCACAATCGACAGGCTTGCGGCGCACGCCAGCACTTTGCCGGGCGAGAACACGCGCAACAGCCCGGCGCCGATGAACCGTCCCAGCATCGCGCCGCCCCAGTAGTACGCAACGTGCTTGCCGGCATCCTCGCTTCCGATGCCCATGACATCACCCTGGATGAGATACAGGACCAGTATCGAGCCGATGGCCACCTCTGCCCCGACATACAGGAAGATGCCGAGCGTGCCGAACGCAAAGCGCGGGCGCTTGAGCAGGTTGAACATGCGCAGCACGGGCGTGTGCTCGGGCGGCGCTCCTTTCAGGTGACTGCGATACACCCAGACCATACCGGCAACCACCAGCAACGCCACGGCCAGACCGAGGTATGTGGTCGTGATGACATGCGTCTCAGCACTGCGCAACTGCGTGAGCTCGGCCCCGGAAAGTGTCTGCGGGTCCACGTTGGCGAGCGACCCGAGGATGAGGATCGAACCCACGTATGGGAACACCGTGGTACCGAGCGAATTGAAAGCCTGCGCGAACGTGAGCCTGCTGTGCGCCGTGGACGGCGCCCCGAGCATGCAGATCAGCGGATTGGCAACAACCTGCACGATGGTGATGCCCGAAGCCAGCACGAACAGCGCCAGCAGGAACGCCCAATACAAGCCTGCCGAGGATGCAGGAATGAACAGCAGGCAGCCGGCCGTCATCGTCACGAGCCCGATCACCGCCGTACGCATGTATCCGACCCGTTCCACGATCATGGCGGCGGGGATCGAGATCAGAAAGTAGGCCGCGAAGAACGCCGACTGCACGAGCATGGCGTCCGCATGGGAAAGCGTGAACAGCCCTTTCAGCTTGGGGATGACCACATCGTTCAGGCTGGTTATTCCGCCGAAGATGAAGAACAGCGCGAAGACGAAATACTGCAGCTGACCGGCGCTTTGGCTGGTGGCCGGGCCCACATCGTATGGCCGGGGCGGTGGCGCGTGCATATCCATGATCGCTACAGTATCGCAATGGATTCCATAGAGCGCGAGCTGGTTGCAACCCGGGAAGCCCTGCGCCTCAGGACGGAAGAGCTGCAGCAGCAACGCGAGTTGTTCGCGGTGGCACTCGCCAGCGTCAACGACGCAGTGGTCGCCTGCGACGTCGACGGCAATCTCGCGTTCCTCAATCCCGTAGCAGAACAGCTCACCGGCTGGACGCTCGCCCAGGCGAGAGGTCAGCCCGTGCAGCATGTGGTGCGGCTGATCCATGGAGGCACGCGTGCGGAACAGGAGAATCCCGCCAGCAAAGTCCTGCAGACCGGGCGGATCCTCGGATCGGCAGAACAGACTGTGCTGGTGAATCGTCAGGGCACGGAGCGGGCAGTCGAAGACAGCGCCGCGGCGCTACGCGATGCGCGGGGCAATATCACCGGAGCCGTGCTGATCCTGCAGGATGTGGGCGAACGTCGCCGCGCGGAGAATGCCCTGCTGCGCGGCGAGGCGCAGTTGCGCTCGGCATTCAACCAGGCGGCCGTCGGCATCGCCGTCGCCGACCTCAACAATCGCTTTCTGGACGCGAATCGTCGCGCCTGCGAGATCCTCGGCTATTCGCTCGCCGAGATGCGCCAGCTCACCTTCCTCGATGTGACGCTAGCGGAGGATCGCGCTGCCACAGGTGACGAGGTCAAGCGCCTGTTCGCAAACGAAATCCCGTACTACGTGCTGGAGAAGCGTTACGTACGCAAGGACCGCACCGTCATCTGGGTTAGCGTCACCGTGGCACTGCTGCGCGATGCCTCTGGCGAGGCGGATCGCATGATTGGGGTCATTGACGACATCTCCGATCGCAAGGCTACGGAAGCCGAACTGCGCAACGCCCGCGCGCGACTTGAGGTGACGCTGAACGCAGCCGAGATTGGTACCTGGAACTGGGAGGTCGCGGCGGACCGTGCGTCCGCAGACCGTAACCTTGCGAGGATGTTCGGCATCACAGAGGAACAGGCCCGCGGCAGTGCTTTGCAGACTTATCTCGCTGCGCTGCATCCAGACGATCACGCGCGCGTGCGGAGCGCGCTCTCGCGCGCGCTGACCCATGCTGATGGTCGTTTCGAAGTGGATTTTCGCCTGCCGCAAGCCGACGGTTCGCTGCGCTGGGTCTCGGCCCGCGGCGAGGCCGTGCGCGATCATCACGGTCAGATCATCCAGCTGCCTGGCGTCGTCATAGACATCACCGGCCGCAAGCAGGCAGAAAGCGCAGTGGTCGAAAGCGCGCAGCGCCTGCAGTTCGCGCTCGCCGCGAGTAACCTCGGTGACTGGCTGTGGAACGCCGCATCGGACGAGATGAGGCTGGGACCGCGGGCCGCAGAGATCTTCGGTATGCCCGCAGAATCCGTCCTGCCGTGGGACCGTCTGCGCGAGCTGCTGCTCGACACCCCAGGCGACACGATGCGCGCACGGCAGGCGGTGCTGCACGCGCTCGCCTCACACACCGATTACAACATCGAATACCGGGTACGGCGCCCTTCCGGTGAACACCGCTTTGTCGCGACGTGCGGTCGCGGCATCTATGCGGCCGATGGGGCCGTGATGGGCATGATCGGGGTCGTGCAGGACATCACCGAGCGCAAGCTGTCGGATGCAGCGCGCAGCCATCTGGCCGCCGTGGTGGAGTCTTCCGACGATGCAATTGTCAGCAAATCGCTCGAAGGCAAGATCCAGACCTGGAACAAGGCGGCGCAGCGCATGTTCGGCTACACCCCCGACGAAGTGATCGGGCAGTCGATCAATATGCTGATCCCTGACGAGTTCCTGCACGAGGAGCCGCAGATTATCGGGCGCCTGCGACGCGGCGAGCGCATCGAGCACTTCGAGACGGTCCGCAGGCGCAAGGATGGAACGCTGGTCGACGTTTCACTTACGGTCTCACCGATAAAGGACAGCAAAGGCATCGTCGTCGGCGCATCGAAGATTGCGCGCGACATCACACATCAGAAGGAACTGTACGCCGCATTGCGCGAGACGGATCGCCGCAAGGACGAGTTCCTCGCAACGCTCGCGCACGAATTGCGCAATCCGCTCGCGCCAATTCGCCAGGCAGCGATGATCTCGAAGGATCCTGCCGCGACGGAGTTGCAGAAGCGCTGGAGCCACGATGTGATCAGTCGCCAGGTGCAACACATGGCGCTGCTGCTGGACGATCTGCTCGACATCTCACGCATCACGCGCGGCACGCTCGAGTTGCGCACTGAACTCACGGACCTCGCCGCCGTCGTCGAAGCTGCCGTCGAGACCGCGAGACCTGCGATAGATACGCGGCATCACACCTTCACGACCGAGCTGCCGGCGCAGGCGGTCAAATTCAGGAGTGATCCGTTGCGGCTCGCGCAGGTGCTCTCGAACCTGCTCACCAACGCAGCCAAGTACACCGATGCACGCGGCACGATTCACCTGCGCGCGACACGCAGTGCCGGTGAACTGGAGATCAGCGTCCGCGACAGCGGTATCGGCATCGCGCCGGGTTCGCTGGCCACTTTGTTCGAAATGTTCTCGCAGGTCACCGCGAGTCGTGACCGCTCGGAGGGCGGTCTAGGCATCGGGCTGGCGCTGTCGAAAGGCCTGGTGCAGCTGCACGGTGGGCACATCGAAGCGCGCAGCGCAGGCATCGGCAAGGGCAGCGAGTTCGTCGTACGGCTGCCTTTGAGCAGCGAATCCGACGCCGTGAGCAACCCCCTCGACCAGACACCCCCAGTCATCAGTGTTGTGCGCAGCGTGCTGGTGGCCGACGACAACCGCGACGCCGCCGACAGCCTCGCCATGCTGCTGGGTATCGACGGGCACGAAGTCCGCGTCGTGCACAACGGTAGCGATGCCCTCGCCGCGCTGCTGGAGGCGCCGCCGGAGGTGGCACTGCTCGACATCGGCATGCCCGGATTGAACGGCTATGAAATCGCGAAGGCAGCGCGTGCGCGCAAGGAATGCGACTCAGTAACGCTGGTTGCCCTCACCGGGTGGGGTCAGGAAAGCGACAAAGCCCAGGCGCTTGCTGCGGGCTTCGATCATCACTTCACCAAGCCGGTGGATCCGGAGCAACTCAGCCAGCTGCTGCGCACCGGTCCTCTTCGGGGTAGCTCAGCGGGCGGAGCCTAGCGGCGGCCGACCTGCATCTCGTTGCGCACGGTGCGCACGCCGGGCGTAGACAGGGCGATCTTCACGGCCCGCTGCATCTCGGCGCCATCATCCAGGTAGCCGCTGAGTGCGACGGTGCCGCGATAGGTTTCGATGTCGATATCGCTGGCGCTCACCTCAGGATCGCGCGCGAATTGTGCTCGGATGGTGCGGGTTATGTACTCGTCGCGCTCGGAGACCGCGGTGTCGACTTGCTGGCCGTAATGTCGCTCGTCACTGCGGGGGTAACGATCGTGGGAGGGCGCGGCCGCGCAGGCACTGAGGCCGAGCAGCGCTATTCCAGACAGAACGAGCCGAAAGTTCGTACGCATCGATTACTCCTGCCTTCTCCGGACGGTAGCGCATATCTTGCGCGCCAGCCCCCTGAATCAGCGTCGGTCGGACGGCGACGTGCCTGCAGCTTGCTCCGCACTTTGCGTCGGACTGGTCCTACTGAGGTTCGCTTGCGGCTCCAGAGCAGGTCACACTTTGCGTCTGATGATTTGCGTCATCCGGCCGAGCACCGCGATGGCGATCTCGGCGGGTGTGCGCGCGGCAATGCGCAGTCCGGCGGGCCCGTCGATTCGTGCGAGCTGCGCCGCCGTGAGTCCTGCCCCGGTGAGACGCTGGAGTCGGCGCGCGTGCGTGCGCGAGGAACCGAGCGCTCCGATATAGAACGCCCGCGACGCCAGCGCGACCTGCAACGCCGGATCGTCGATCTTCGGATCGTGCGCGAGCGTCACGACCGCGGTGCGCGCGTCCGGTGCGAGCTGCGTCAGTGCCGTATCGGGCCAGTCGGTGCGCAGTACCGCAGGAGCGAAATCCCGGGCCTGTGTAAATGCCAGGCGCGGATCCACCAGCGTCACGGCGTACTCGGCTAGCGCTGCCATGCGCGCGAGCGGCTGCGCGATGTGCACCGCGCCGACGATAATGAGGCGCAGGCGTGGGTTGAACGGCGTGAGGAGCACTTCGCCCGACGCCAATGCGTGGCGTCGGGCGATATCTTCGCGCAAAGCCGCGAGCGCCACCGCACGCAGCGGCTCAGCGAGCGTGTCCACTTCGGCCTCCGTCAGCAGTCGCGCGCCCATGCCATCGAGCGGCGTGACGAGCAGAACCGCACGACCTGCCGTGCGCGCCGCGATCAGCGCATCGAGCATCGCGCGCTGCACGGGTCAGCCGACCCGCTCGACGAATACGCAAATGCGTCCACCGCAGGCGAGACCCACTGCCCAGGATTGTTCGTCGCTCACGCCGTACTCGAGCAGACGCGATGGCGCACCGCGCATGATCTCGGCGGCCGCCTCGATCACGGCGACCTCGACGCAGCCGCCGGAGACGGATCCGACAAATTCGCCGCGCTCGTTGCAGGCGAGCTGGCTGCCCGCCGGACGAGGCGCGGAGCCCCAGGTCTCCACTACGGTGGCCAGCGCCACGGCCTGGCCCGCGTCGTGCCAGTCCCGCGCGATTGTCAGCACATCATCCGCCGCAAATTCACTGGTCATAACGTGTCCACCCCTTCGGCCGCGCAGTCTCGCTGGTCCACGGGGGGCAGTGCAACGCGTTGAAGGGGAATATGCAACGCAGTCCAACCGCGCACTGCAGAGCGGCGACGATGCCGGCGTGAAGCGTACCGGCCACGAGTACGGCCCGATCAACGTCAAGGTCAGGGTTACGGTAATGGTCTAACCGAAAACGATCACCTGGCGAACGCCCGCACCGCTGGCCAGACGATCGAATCCCGCGTTGATGTCTTCGAGCGCGAGGCGCTCCGACAGCAATCGCTGCACCGGCAGTTCGCCTCGGCGATACCATTCGATGTAGCGCGGAATGTCGCGCGCCGGAATGCAGCTGCCGAGGTAACTGCCCTTCAGCGTGCGCTCCTCGGCCGTGAGCTGCGTCGGTGAGATCGACAGTCGCGCATCTGCGTGCGGCAGCCCTGCCGTTACCGTCATGCCGCCGCGACGCGTGATGCGCCAGGCAAGCTCCAGGGCCTTCGCCGAGCCTGCCATCTCGAAGGCGTAATCCACGCCACCGAAGGTCGCCGCGCGGATGCGATCCACCACATCGCTCTCGCCCGCATTGAACCCCTCCGTCGCGCCGAGCTCGCCCGCGAGCTCGAGCTTGGCCTCGCTCAGATCCACCGCGAGCAGCGACGCCGCGCCGGCGCGCTTCGCGCCCATGATAGCGGCGAGCCCGACGCCGCCCAGCCCAACCACCGCCACCGTGCTGCCGGGTGTCACCTGCGCGGTGTTGACGACCGCTCCAACCCCAGAGATGATCGCGCAGCCAAACAACGCCGCCTCGTCGAAGGGCAGTTCGCGATCGATGCGCACGCAGCTTTCCTGCGCCACCACCGCATGATCCGCGAAACCGGCAACGCCGATCATGTGATTCACGACCGAACCGGTGTCGTGCAGTCGGCGCGCGCCCGACAACAGCGTGCCCGCGGAATTTGCCATGAACCCCGGCTCGCACAGCCCCGGGCGTCCGTGCATGCACGGCGAACAGTGTCCGCACGTCGGCACGAAGGTCGTGACCACGTGATCACCCAAGGCGAATTGGGTGACACCTTCACCCACCTGCAATACCTCACCGGCAGCCTCGTGCCCGAGGACCATCGGCACGGGACGCGGACGATTGCCGTCGATGACGCTCAGATCCGAGTGACACAAACCCACGGCGCGCATGCCCAGCAGCAGCTCGCCGCGACCGGGCGGATCGAGTTCGAGCTCGGTGATCTCGAGGGGCCTGGTCTGCGCATACGGGCCCTTGCGCCCGATCTCGCGCAGCACGGCGGCTTTGATCTTCATGGGTTGGTCTTTAAGCTGATGTGGCACTGATCAGAACGGAAGTATCTCATGCAGCCCTCGCACCCGAGCATCGCCGCCACGCAAGGCGGTGCGCGCACTGACTACCGCGTGCTGCGCCAGATCAGCACGCGCTGGCTCGACAACGATGTCTACGGCCACATCAACAATGTCGTGTATTACGAGTTCATCGACACCGCGGTGAATGGCTGGCTGATCGAGCGGTGCGGGGACGTACGTCAGCTGGATGCGATCGGCATCGTGGCGGAGTCGAGCTGCCGGTTCCTGCAGGGGCTCAGTTTTCCCCAGGCGATTGCCGCAGGGCTGCGTCTCGAGAAGCTGGGCACCTCCAGCGTGATCTATCAGATCGGCATATTCGGCGGTGAGGACTTGCTAGCTGCGGCCATCGGCAGGTTCGTGCACGTATATGTCGATGCGGAATCGCGGCGGCCGGTCGCGATACCGGAGGCGATCCGCGCGGAGCTGGCGGACATCACGGGTTAGAAAATCGACAACCGTCGC
>JBDSRN010000072.1:0-18231 GCA_039929265.1 Steroidobacteraceae bacterium
GTCGTGGTACCTGTGGCGGGCGGTGGATCTGCATCGCGAGGCGAAGCTGCCGAAGTTCGGCCGCGCGCCGCGCATGGCGATCGCCGTGCTGAAGGAAAAGCCCGCGAAGAAGAAGAAAAACCGCTAGTAGACGAGCCCGGATCCCACGCCGCGCGGATCCGATGCGGCCTGCACAGCGCCGGTGGCAGCATCGAAGGTGATGGCTTGCATGTTGCCCCAGCCTTGCACCACGCGCAGCTGGTGACCACGTTTCTCCAGCTCGGCCCGCTCGTTTCCGACGAGCGCACTGGACTCGACCTGCAGCACGTCGGGCATGTACTGATGATGGATGCGTGGCGCGGCGACGATCTGCTCGACGCTCATGCCATCGATCCAGTTGAGCGTCGCGAGCAGCACCATGCCGGTGATGTAGCTGCCACCCGGGGAGCCGGTGATCATGAAGCCGCGCGGCGATTCGACGAACGTGGGCGTGACGGATGAGAGCATGCGCTTGCCAGGCTCGATCTGATTGGCTGCCGCGCCGATCAATCCATAGATGTTCGGCACGCCCGGCTTCATCGAGAAGTCGTCCATCTGGTTATTGAGGATCAGACCCGTGCCGGGAATCATCAGTCCGGAGCCGAAGCCGGCATTGAGCGTGATCGTGGCGGCGACGCGATTGCCATCCTTGTCGAGCACGGAGAAGTGCGTGGTCTGCATGCCCACGGGTGCCGCGACCGGCGCATCCGAAAGCGCGGCGCTGGCAGTGGCCTTGTCGAGGCGAATCGAAGTGCGCAAACCCGCGGCGTACACCGGTGACACCAGGGTCTCGATGGGAACCTTCACGAACGCGGTATCGCCGAGATACACGGCACGATCGCGCTGCATGCGGCGCATCGCTTCGGCGATGAGATGCTTGCGGGTGGCGCTGTCGTACGAGGCCAGGTCATAGCCACTGAGAACATTGAGTGCCTCGATCAACGCGATGCCGCCGGAGGAAGGCGGCGGGACCGAGATGACCTTTGCATCGCGATACGCGCCGACCAATGGCTCGCGCTCGAGCGCGCGATAGCCCGCGAGATCAGCTTCCGTCCAGATGCCGTTCATGCCGCTCACGCCCTTCACCATCTGCTTCGCGAGCGGGCCTTCATAGAAGGCCTGCATGCCGTTTTTCGCCAGCAGCGACAGCGTACGCGCGAGCTCGGGCTGTCTGATGATCGTGCCGACTGGCGCCGCCTTGCCGCCGCGGAACCAGATGCGCTCGGCTTCCTTTGATTTCAGGAACTGGCGTTTCTTGCGCTCGATGCCGTCGGTGAGGCGCTCGTAGATCGGAAAGCCGTCGCGCGCGAGCTTGATCGCCGGCGCAAGATTCTGCGCGAGCGAGAGCTTGCCGTAGGACGCCTGCAGCAGGCCCATACCCGCGGGCTCACCCGGAATGCCGGCAGCCAGAGCGCTGTCCGTGGACAGTCGCGGCACGGGATTGCCACTCGCATCGAGAAACATGTCGCGCGTGCTGGCGGAAGGAGCAACTTCGCGCGCATCGATCACCAGGTTCCGGCCATCGCTCGCGCGATGCAGCAGATACAGCCCACCGCCTGCGATACCGGAGCCGCTCGGCTCCACGACCGCGAGCGCGGCGCTCACCGCAATCGCCGCGTCGAACGCGTTGCCGCCCGCCTTGAGCACTTCGAGTCCCGCGGCAGTCGCGAGCGGATGCGCGCTCGCGATCGCATCCTTGCCCGGCGCGGCGGCGAGCAGTGGCTGCGCGAAAGCCAGCAGCAACAGCAGCAGGTAACGCATCAGCGGCGCTTCTTCGCGAGCTCGGTCGCAACGCGCGGATCGACGAACTCGCTCACACTGCCGCCATAGGTGGCGATCTCACGGATGAGCGTGGAGGAGATGAACGTGAACTGTTCCTGCGGCGTGAGGAACACGGTCTCCACATCGGGCGCCAGATGCCGGGTCATGTTCGCGAGCTGGAACTCGAACTCGAAATCCGACACGGCGCGCAGCCCGCGCACAATGATCGACAGCTTGTGCTCGTGCGCAAAGTCCACGGTGAGACCCGAGTACCCCAGCACGCTGACATTGGGCAGATCGCGGAGCACGAGCTGCGCGAGCCCGATGCGCTCTTCGAACGTGAACATCGGCGCCTTGCCGGGATTGGCCGCCACTGCCACCACGACGCGCTCGAACATGCCCGAGGCTCGGCGCACCAGATCCTGGTGACCGTTGGTGATTGGATCGAAGGTTCCGGGATACACAGCGCTGCAATTCATGCCTTACCTCTGACGACTCGCAACAGATGATAACCGACCTCGCCCGCCTTCCCGGCGCGCTGCGGCTGCCAGGTTGAGGGCCACGAGGGCAGATCCTGTCCCGCCGCCGCCTCGACATAGATCGCGCCATCCGGTGCGAGGAATCGCTCCAGGGGCTCTGCCGCGCGCTCCAGCAGGTCGCCCGCGAACGGGGGATCCAGGAACACGATGTCGAAGGGCCGCGGTGCGCCCGCCAGGAATTGCAACGCATCGGTGGTGAGCACTTCTCCGCCGGTGACCTGCCACTCAACAAGACAGCCTCGGATCCCAGCCGCGGCCGTGGCATCGCGCTCCACGAACACCACGCTGGCCGCTCCCCGCGACAGCGCTTCGAGTCCGAGCGCGCCGCTGCCGGCAAACAGGTCGAGACAGCGGGCACCGATGATCTGCGGCGCGAGCCAGTTGAACAACGTTTCGCGCACGCGGTCGGGCGTAGGGCGTATCTGTTGGACATCTGGAAAGCGGATTTTCCGGCCCCGGTGCGCTCCGGCGATGATGCGCAGCTCGCGACTGACTCTTTTCATCGCGCAAGCCTATTACAATGCGGTGATGTTCGGATCAGCCAAGACACCCGAGAAAACGAAAGGTTTTTTCACCCGCCTGCGCGAGAAGCTCAACAGCGGCGGCGGCATCCTCGCAACCGATATCACCCAGCTGATCCGCGGGCGCCGGATCGACGCGGAAATCCTCGAGGACCTCGAGACACGACTGCTGCTGGCTGACGTCGGTGTCGAGGCAACGCAGCAGATCCTCGATGACCTGCGCGCCAAAGTCGCACGCAACGAGCTCGATGACGTCGATGCGCTGCTCACCGCGCTGCGCGCAACCCTCACCGCCATCCTGGCGCCCTGCGCGAAGCCCCTGCGGATCGACGCCGCCGCGAAGCCGTTCGTCATCCTCATCGTCGGCGTCAACGGTTCCGGCAAGACCACCACCATCGGCAAGCTCGCGAACCGCTTCGCGGCGGAAAAACGCAAGGTGATGCTCGCGGCGGCAGATACCTTTCGCGCCGCGGCGATCGAACAGCTCACCATCTGGGCGGAGCGCAGCGGCGCCACACTCAGCGCGCAGAACGCCGGCTCGGATCCCGGCTCCGTGGTGTTCGACGCGCTGCAGACCGCGCGCGCGCAGCAGTACGATGTGATGATCGCTGACACCGCGGGCCGCCTGCACAGCCAGTCGCACCTGATGGAAGAGCTCAAGAAAGTGAAGCGCGTCCTGCAGCGCGTGGATCCCGCCGCGCCGCACGAAGTACTGCTCGTGCTCGACGCGAACCAGGGACAGAACGCACTGTCCCAGGCAGTGGAGTTCAACGCAGCGATGGGTGTCACGGGACTGGTCCTCACCAAGCTCGACGGCACGGCCAAGGGCGGCATTGTCATCGCGATCGCGAAGAAGCTCGCACTGCCGATCCGTTACATCGGCATCGGCGAACAGGCCGATGATTTCGGCGAGTTCGACGCCGCTGCGTTTGCCGCCGCGCTGGTCGGCGGCGATACGGCAAGGAACTGACACATGTCCACGGTGCAATTCGAGCGCGTCGCAAAACGCTATCCCAACGGGCGCGAGGCGCTGTGCGGTGTGAGCTTCGAGGTGCAATCGGGCGAGATGGTATTCCTCACCGGACGCTCCGGCGCGGGCAAGAGCACGGTGCTGAAACTGATAGCATTGCTCGAGCGTCCCACTCGCGGCCAGGTCACGGTGAACGGACTCAGCACCGCGTCACTTCCGGATCGGCGCGTGCCCGCGTTCCGCCGCAACATCGGCGTGGTGTTCCAGGACCATCGTTTGCTCGTGGATCGCCCGATATTCGACAATGTGGCGCTGCCACTCGTGGTCGCGCACACACCGCTGAAGGAAATCGACAAGCGCGTGCGTGCCGCGCTCGACCAGGTCGGCCTGCTCAGTCGCGAACGCGCGCTGCCGCTGGAGCTGTCGGTGGGCGAGCAGCAACGCGTCGGTATCGCTCGCGCCGTAGTCAGCAAGCCGCCGTTATTGATTGCCGATGAGCCCACGGGCAACCTCGATCCGCAACTGTCGCGCGAAGTGATGGAGCTGTTTCGGCGATTCAAGGACGTGGGCGTGACGGTGATCGTCGCGACACACGACATGGATCTCGTGCGCGAATCCGGCCTGCGCGAGATAGTGCTGAGCGACGGCCATCTTGCCGGTGCGGATGGCGCGTTGCCCAGCATGCAGGCCCAGCGATGAAGGCTCAGCGATGATCGGCTGGATAATGCGACACGTGCAGGCACTCCTGTTCGCGCTCGGTCGCCTCGCGCGCGCACCGTTCGCTACGTTGTTCACGCTGCTGGTCATCGCGCTCGCCCTCACGATACCGACGGCCCTGCAGCTGCTGGTGAACAACGCGACACGCGCAGCGGGCGATCTCGCCGGCGCGGTGGACCTGAGCGTCTACTTCAAGAAGGAGACGGCGCTCGACAAGGTCGAACAGCTCGCGCGCAGCGTTCGCGAGCGCAACGGGGTCGCGACTGCCGAGGTGGTGTCCGCAGACGCTGCGCTGGAAGAGTTCCGCAAGTACTCGGGCTTCGGCGCGGCGCTCGAGTCGTTGCAGGACAATCCGCTGCCGCATGTCCTGCACGTGCGCCCTTCGCCTGCGGCGGCGAACCCCTCGTCGATGGCGGACCTGCAGCGCTACCTGAATGCCTGGCCCGAGGTCGACAGCGTGCGGCTCGACAGCGAATGGGTGCAGCGCCTGAACGCCTTCCTGCTGCTGCTGAAACGCCTGGTGCTCGGCGCAGGCATCCTGCTCGGCATCGGCGTGCTCGCCATCGTGGGCAACACGATCCGGCTGGAGATACTGAACCGCCGTGCCGAGATCGAGGTCACCAAGCTGGTGGGCGGCAGCAATGGCTTCGTGCGCCGGCCGTTCCTGTACACCGGGCTCGCTTACGGCATCGGTGGTGGGCTGCTGGCCTTGGCGATCCTGGCGGGCATAAGCGCAGGGCTGGCAGCACCGGTTGCCCGCCTCGCGGCCTCTTATGGCAGCAGCTTCACCCTGGCCGGCCCGGCGCTCCGCGAGAGCTGCAGTCTTCTTGGCGCCTCGGCGGCGATCGGCCTCCTCGCGGCGTGGATCGCCACCTCGCGGCAACTGGCGCGCATCGCACCACGCGCATAACTTGCTGTTTTTATTTAATATAACGCCTTCTTCTGAAGGGAACTGAACTGGGTCTTAGCACTCTAATTCCCCGACTGCTAATATCTTGTATCCCGCGGGGAGACCCCTCCCCCACTGAACTGGAGGCTCCATTGAGCGCAAGCCACGCATTGATTGCTGGTAACTCCGTATTCGCGCTGACAGGTCCGCTCGGCAGCTTCGATGCCTATGTGGATCGGGTCAGCCACATCCCCGTGCTGAGCCGGGATGAGGAAGTGGAGCTCGCGACCCGATTCCGTCGTGATGCCGACCTGCCGGCTGCGCGTCAGCTCGTGCTGTCGCACCTGCGTTTCGTCGTGCACATCGCGCGCGGCTACGGTGGCTATGGCCTGCCGGTAGCCGACCTCGTGCAGGAAGGCAACGTCGGCCTGATGAAGGCCGTGAAGCGCTTCGATCCCGGCATGGGCGTGCGACTGGTGTCGTTCGCCGTGCACTGGATCCGGGCCGAGATTCACGAGTACGTGCTGAAGAACTGGCGCCTTGTAAAAATCGCGACCACCAAGGCGCAGCGCAAGCTGTTCTTCAACCTGCGGCGCATGAAGAAGAACCTCGCGTGGCTGTCCAAGGACGAAACCGAGACGATGGCACGCGAACTGGGCGTCACACCGGCCGAAGTCACGGAGATGGAGCAGCGCCTCTCGGCGCGTGATCTGTCGTTCGATCCGACCCCCGATGCGGATGACGATGACAGCTACGGTCCGTACGTGTACCTGCCGGCTCCGGATGCGGATCCTGCAATCCAGGCCGAGAACGAGCAGCACGACAGCAACACGACCGCAGGGCTTGCCGCGGCGATCGCGAAGCTGGACGCGCGCAGTCAGGGCATTCTCAAGCAGCGCTGGATGGCGGAAGAGAAAGCCACGCTGCACGAACTGGCCGCGGAGTACGGCGTGTCGGCCGAGCGCATCCGCCAGATCGAGGCCAATGCGATGGGCAAGCTCAGGGGAATGCTGAGCGAAGCCGCGTAAGTTTTTTTCTTCGATCACGCTGACCAGGCTTGTAGAACCCCCGGGCACCCCAGTGCACCGGGGGTTTTTTTTCTACAGTGCGCAGCCAGGCGCATCATCAGCTTTGCGAGACTACCGAGACTGCAGGAAGCCGTGCGCGCCGCGGGGAAATCACCGGTATCACCGCGTTCTGAAAGCGCTTTGATTGCTCCGACGTTCCCGCTTATGTCGCATTCAAGCGACAGTGGCATTTTGTTCCGGGCGCGCTACACTGGATGCGTATCCAAAGCCCAGCTCGCACGCAAGCTGCTGAATTGTTGAGTTAGTTCGGTTTTGCAGGCAACTCCAAAAGTGTTGCGTGAACGATTCGGGGGGCTGAGGTTGAAGGCTGACGAAAGCCTGGGGAAGGTTCGGTAGAGAAACTTAGGCTATCGGCGTGGGCACGGGTGGCGACGGCGACGGTAAGTCGAACTGTCGGGAACGTTCAAATGCGCGAACAGACGCGCGGGCTTTGAGAATTTCGGCCGGACATTTGTCCAAGCGTTTCAACCGGAAAACTTTTATGTCTGCGGAGCGACAGACTTAGGTCGTTTGAGAGTAAATGGGCCTCGCAGCAATGCGAGGCCCTTTTTTTTACCCGTCGCCTTCTTCCCCCGCCGGCGCGACCGGCAAGGGCCTCTGCGACACCAGCAGCTTGTCGATGCGCTGCCCGTCCATGTCCAGCACTTCGAAGCGCAGATCGCGCCAGGCGAGCGAGTCGCCCGCCGCAGGCACGCGGCCCAGATGCCACAGCACCAGCCCGGCGACCGTGTGGTAGTCATCGTGGTGCGCGAAATCATTGCGTTCGAGAATGCGCTGCGCTTCGGTGATCGGCAGATGCCCGTCCATCAGCCAGCTACCATCTTCGCGACGCACGGCTTCCGCGCGCTCGCGACTGCCGTACTCGAGCAGTCCGCCCGTGATCGCCTTGAGGATATCGATCGGCGTCGCGACGCCCTGAATGTCGCCGTACTCGCCAGTGACAATCGCAAGATGCGTCGTGCTGTCGCGGAACAACTCCAGCAATCGCAGTACCGACACGCCCACGGGCACGTGCAACGGTGGACGCAGATGATGCTCGAGATCGAGCGCGCCGACGCGCAATGCATCGCCGAGATCTGCCAGCGTGACGACGCCGAGCAACTCCTCGAGTTCGCCGCGACACAGCAGAAATCGGGCATGGCCGCTGTCCCGCGCTTCCTGCCACAGCTGTGCAATCGGCTCATTCACGTCGAGCCAGATGATGTCCCCGCGCGGCACCATCACCGACTCGACCGGACGATCGGCGAGGCAAAGTACGCCTTCGATCATATCCTGCTCACGTCGCTGGAATATGCCCTCTTTCGCGCCGGCGGCGATCAGCGCCTTGAGATCGTCTTCGCTGACGGAGTCCTGGCCCGCAGTCGTCATCGGCAGCAAGCGCGCGAAGACATCCGTCGAGATCTGCAGCAGCCACACCAGCGGGGCCGCGACGCGTCCGACCAGCGCCATCACCGGCGCGCTGATTTCCGCGAAACGATCCGCGTGCGCGAGCGCCATGCGCTTGGGCACGAGCTCGCCAAGAATCAGCGAGAAATATCCGGCGGTGACGACAATGATTGCGTATGCGATTTCGTGTGCATACTGCGCGAGCCAGTCAACGCTCTCCAGGTACGTGCCCAGATCCGCGGCGAACACCGCGCCGCCGTAGACGCCTGTCAGGATGGAGCACAGCGTGATGCCGATCTGCACCGTGGAGAGCAGACGCGTGGGCTCGGCGAGGAGCGCGAGCGCGGCGCGTGCACCAAGGTGGCCACTGTCGGCGCGTGCCCGCAGGCGCGTCTTGCGCGCCGACACGAGCGCGAGCTCCGACGCGGCAAAGAAGCCGTTGAGCAGGATCATTCCGAACAGAATACTGAGCTCGGTCCAGTACATCGTTTGTCGTCAGCCCTCGGTACGGGGCCGAGCGACGTACAGGATTTCCTGACGTAGTCTCATCGCCGGCATCTGCCGATCATGGCAGATGCCCGCGACGCGTGTCAGGCCTTCAGAATCGATAGCGGATACCGAGGTTTGCGTGGCGACCCGCATTGTCGAACAGCTGATTGTTGGTCAGCGAACTGTTGCCCGGCGGCGAACGATCGAGCAGGTATTGCACGCCGCCGAAAACCTGCAATTGATAAGTTGCCCAGTACTGAGCGGTGAAATTGAGGTAGTGGTAGATGCCAGAGTAGGTGTTGCGCTTCCCCCGTCGTGGAGAGCTTGCCGAGCGTGTATCAAGCAGTCAGGTTGCCGCGCAAATCCGGCAGCCCGAAGAATCCGCTGTCGGATGCCGCGTTCATGAAGAAGCTCGTCGACTGCGACAGCAATGCACGTCTCGAAGCTGAAGCTCTCCGCCTGGCTCCTAACCCCCACCCCCGAACACACCGTTATTGGGGGGCGGTGCGGGTACGTTGTCGTAACGGATTGCGCTGATCTGCCCGTCGCTTTCCATGTACGCGTGCCGCACATCGCGCAAATGCGCGATTCCCTGCTCACGCAGCTTGCTCATGGTCTCGTCCGGCGTGAGCATCGCCTTGCGCAGGTTCTTCGTCACAAAACGCCCGTGACGTATCAGCAGCATCGTCGGTGGCTCGGTGAAGCGCGCAAACCAGCGGTAGCGATAGCTCAGCCAGTCGAACAGGTAGTTCCAGCCGCAAATGGTGGAGAGCAGGATCAGGCCTTCGCTCACGGTTTTGTATTCACCGGCCAGCGCGTTCTGGGATGCGTCGGCAACGATCACGAGCAGCAGCACGTCGGCTATACCCAGTGAGCCGACGTCACGTCGCAGCACGAAGCGGAACACGAGGAACAGGAACCAGTAGATCACGCTGCCCCGCAAAATAATTTCGGTGACGGGCATGTGAACCGCAAATATCCCGCCGAAGTTCATGTTGATGCTCCCCTGGCCAGACGTCGTTCGTTCATCGTCGCGCAAATTATGGCCTTAAGCCATCTCGCACATTGGGAGCCGGCTCAGGCGCAGCTGATCACCGCACAGGCATGTTGAGTTCTGAACAGTCAAGAAGTGCGAGGCATGGATCTCAAAAGAGAGGTGCGGCGGTAAACGGGTCGACCACTCTTTCAAGGCCATGCCGGAAGCCAAGGGCCGTTGAGCCACAGCGCCCGCGCCATCCATGCCGAAGTCGCGCACAACAGCATCGTCAGTGGCAACCCCACACGCAGGAAATCCCCGAAGGTATAGCGACCGGGTCCGAGGATCAGGAGATTGCCGTGATGCCCGATCGGCGTCAGGAACGACGCCACCGCTCCGAGCGCGGCGCACACCACGAAGGGCGCGGGTGGCAGGCCCAGTGCCGCGGCAACGGCAATTGCGATCGGTCCGATCAGCACAACAGTCGCCGCATCCGAAAGAATCTGCGTCAGGAGCGAGGCGGCGCCGAACAACACAGCCAGCATGACCAGCTCGCTCCAGCCTGAGGATACCGCCAGCAGCTGATTGGCGAACAGCTGTGCCGTGCCGGTCTTCTCCATTGCGACGCCCAGTGGAATGACTCCCGCGATCATGACGAATATGCGCACGTCGATTTCGTGATACGCCTTCTCGATCGAGATGCAGCCCGTGAGCACCATGGTGACGGCGCCTGCGAGGAACACGATCTGAGTCGGCAGCCAGCCACTTGCGGCAAGCGCGACCACCGCTAGCATCGTGCCGATGGCCAGTGGCGCGCGATGTCGCCACTTCTGACGCGACGCGAATGGCACCATCATCAGGAAGCCGCGGTGTTGTGCCAGCTCCGAGAAACGCTCTGTATTGCCCGACAGCACCAGCAGATCGCCCTCGTTCAGGGTGACCTCGGACAACTTGTCGACCATGAAACTGCTCTTGCGCCACAGGCCTACCACGAGTACGCCAAGTGTCCGATAGAAATCGATGTCACCGATGCTGCGACCGGCGAACTCGGAGCCCGGGCCGACCACAACCTGCACGAGTTCACTGGAAGCGCCTGTTGCCTTGGCGCGTTCACCGTATTTCGCGATCGCGTTGAGGGCCAGCCCGGGCTCGTCCTTGACTGACGAGAGCTCGTCTGGCGACGCGCGCACGAGCAGCACGTCGCCCGCCTGCAGCGGCGCGTTGCGCGGCGTCACGCGGACATCGTCACGCAGCCTGTCGACCACCTGAACGCGCTCCTTGAATTGCGTTGTGAATTCGCTGAGTGGTTTGCCGATCCAGCCGGAACCCGGTTCGACGACCAGCTCGGTGTAGTAGCGCTCCAGTCGCAGATAGTCCTGTTCCGAGCTGACGCCACTGCGCCGCGGGATTACCCAGCGCATCAGCATGATGTAAATCACACCAATCGTGACGAGGCCAACACCGATCGGCGTGATGTCGAACACTCGCAGTCCGACCGATCCCTGGCGCTCCAGCATGTCGCCAGCGAGCAGGAAGGCGGGCGCGCTGAACACGGTGAGCGTCGTTCCAAGTGATGCGGCGAGCGACATTGGCATCAGCAATCGCGACGCAGGCACGTCATGATCCCTTGCAAACCGCATGACGATCGGCAACATCATGGCGGTGATCATCAGGTGATGCGAAAACGCGGCCAGCAGGGCGACTGCGGGCATGATCACGAGAATCGCCCGCCATTCGCTTGCTCCGGACGCGCGGCCAATCCAGTGACCGATGCGCTCGGTCACACCGGTGGCGTTCAATCCGCCCGCCATGACGAACACGCTTGCAACGATAATCGCCGGCTCGCTGGTGAATCCCGACAGCGCCTGTTCCGGCGTGAGGATGCCGCCGATGACGAGGCTCAGCAGCACAAGTAACGCGGTAAGGTCGATGCGCGGCGTGCCGCGAACGAACAGCACGAGCGCAGCAGCGAGAATCAGCAAGAACATTGCTTGCTGGACTGGAATTAGCACCGTGAACCCCCCGTCTATGGAGAGCGTCAATTTACGGCAATTCGCGGACGCCGCTGTAGGAACATCGGCAGAGGTAGCTTAGCGGGGTTCGATCGGGTATCAAATCCCGATGACCTCGATCCTGATCAGCGGTGTGTGTTTTCTCGCCGCAGTCTGGCGGGAGTTGTGTCCGGGCCTGCCGCCACCGCGGCCGAACATCCGGTGCATACGGTCCTGCATCCTGCTCATAGTCAACGGCAGCTGGACTGTTCGGCTCCAGGGAGCGCGCGCCTGAGCCAGGCGCAACACCCGCAGCTCATTACCTGACCAAAGTCTTTGCAGGTCTTCCTGCGGCATCCCCATATGCAGCAGGCGCTCTGATACGTGGATAGTTGCTGGCTTCATCCAGCCCCGTGACGCCGCCACCATCGAAGTCGATGCCGATACCAACGTGCTCGACGCATGCGACTGCAATCGCATGGCGCAGGTGCGCGATGAAGTCCTCGAACGTCGCGCGTGGCTGCGGTTGTGCACGATCGATCGCCAGCATTCCTTGTTTCGGCTTCCCGCCCGCGCGCTGCGTAGCGCACCCACGTCGCGACGCAGCGCCGCGATGGCTGCCTCGCGCGCAGCATTCGCGGGTTTTGCGATCATACAGTCACTGCAGGCACTCACCTGGATCACACCTCCCGTCGCTGCTAGCCTGCGCAGGGGCTCGTCACCGACGTTGCGTGGATGCGAGTGAATTGTCGGGCCACCCCATCCAAAAGGCATGAGGCCTGGACACTGCCATGAGCTCAGCAGCGTCTCAACCAACGTTGAGGTAGTTCAGGATTCCCTTGGCCGCCTCGCGTCCCTCGAACACCGCGGTGACGACCAGATCCGAGCCGCGCACCATGTCACCGCCCGCGAATACTTTCGGGTTGGTGGTCTGGAACGCGCTCTTCGGCTGCGCCGACACTCGCACGCGACCGTTACCGTGCAGCGCGATGTTGTGCGCATCGAACCATGGCGCCGGGCTGGGATTGAAACCGAACGCGATGATCACGGCATCGGCGGGCAGCACCTCTTCCGTGCCCGGCACGTTCTCGGGCACGCGGCGACCGCGCGGGCCCGGCGGGCCGAGACGTGTCGCCACGACCTTCACGCCTTCGACCTTGTCGGTGCCGACGATTTCGATCGGCTGGCGATTGAAGAAGAACGTCACGCCCTCTTCCTTGCTGTTCTTGTAGTCGCGACGCGAGCCGGGCATGTTGTCTTCGTCGCGACGATAGGTGCATGCGACCGACTCCGCGCCCTGGCGGATCGCGGTGCGATTGCAGTCCATGCCCGTATCGCCGCCGCCGAGCACTACCACGCGCTTGCCGGCCATGCTGACGAATTCCAGATCGCTGGGAATCCCCAGCTCCCGATTGATGTTCGAGACGAGATACGGAAGCGCTTCGTGCACGCCCGGCAGGTCTTCACCCGGGAAGTTGCCCTTAACGTAGCTGTAGGTGCCCATGCCGAGAAACACGGCATCGTACTCTGCGACCAGTTGCTCGAAGCCGATGTCGCTGCCAATGTCGACGCCGAGACGGAACTCGACGCCCATCTCTTCCATTACCGAGCGGCGCTTCTCGACGACTTCCTTCTCGAGCTTGAACGGCGGGATGCCGAACGTCAGCAGTCCGCCGATACGCTGGTAGCGATCGAACACGATGGGCTTCACGCCGTTGCGCACGAGGATGTCTGCGCAGCCAAGGCCCGCGGGCCCCGCGCCGATGATGGCGACCCGCTTGTCCGTCTGCAGCACGTTCGACATATCCGGCTTCCAGCCCTGCCGGAACGCCTCGTCGGTGATGTATTTCTCGATGGAGCCGATCGTCACGGCGCCGAGACCATCATTGAGCGTGCACGCGCCTTCGCACAGGCGATCCTGCGGGCAGATGCGGCCGCACACTTCCGGCAGCGAGTTCGTGCGATGAGAGAGCTCGGCAGCCTCGAACAGGTTGCCGTCCTCGATCAACTTGAGCCAGTTCGGGATATAGTTGTGGACGGGGCATTTCCACTCGCAGAACGGATTGCCGCACGCCAGGCAGCGGCCCGCCTGCTGCGAGGCGCCTTCGGGCTCGAATTCCTTGTAGATCTCCCGGAATTCCGTCACGCGCACTTCGACGGGCAACTTCTCCGGATCGTGACGCGGAATATCCAGGAACTGCAGTGTCTTGTCGGCCATGTGGTACTCGATCAGCTCAGGCGGCGCTGCGCAGGTTTTCGATCAGTGAATCGATCGACGCAGCCTTGGGCTTCACGACCCAGAACTTGCCGACATAGGAACGGTAGTCACGCAAGATCGCGTCGCCCCACACGCTGCCGGTCTCGGCGACGTGGCGCTCGAGCAGATCCTGCAGATGCTGCAGGTACAGCTCCATGCCCTCACCTGCGATGCGATGGATGTTGATAAGCTCGTGATTGTAGCGATCGACAAAGTCGCGATCCATGTCGAGCACGTAGGCGAATCCGCCGGTGAAACCCGCGCCGAAATTGTGACCCGTGCGACCCAGCACGCACACGACACCGCCGGTCATGTACTCGCAGCAATGATCGCCGGCGCCTTCAACGACGGTAAGCGCGCCGGAGTTGCGCACCGCGAAGCGTTCGCCAGCCTGGCCTGCGGCGTACAGTTCGCCGCCCGTCGCACCATACAGGCAGGTGTTGCCCATGATCGGCGTTTCACGCGCGACATAGATCGCGTTGCGCGGCGGGCGCAGCACGAGCTTGCCCGCGGCCATGCCCTTGCCGACGTAATCGTTGGCATCTCCTTCGAGATACATGTGCAGACCACCCGCGTTCCACACACCGAAGCTCTGCCCGACGGAACCCGTGAGGTTCAGCTTCACCGGCGCATCGCTGAGGCCGTAGTTGCCCCAGCGCCGCGCGATCTCGCCGGACACGCGCGCGCCGATCGAGCGGTTGAAATTCTTCACCTCGTAGTGCCACTCCCCGCCAGTGCGGGCCTCGATCGCCGCATGCGTGTCGGCAACCATGTGCTCGGCGAGCTCGCCCTTGTCGAACGGTGCGTTCTTCGTCATCGTGCAGAACTGCGGCACATCCGGCGCCATGCCCGCATCGGACAGCAGCGGCGACAGATCGAGCTTGCGCTGGCGCGCCGTTTGGCCCGGCAACTTCTCGAGGAACTGCGTCTGGCCGATCAGCTCACTGATGCTGCGCACGCCCATCGCCGCCATCAGCTCGCGGCATTCCTGCGCGACGAAGTTGAAATAGTTGATGACCATTTCCGGCAGACCGATGAAATACTTCGAGCGCAGCACCGGGTGCTGGGTGGCGATGCCGGTGGCGCAGTTGTTCAGGTGACAGATGCGCAGGTACTTGCAGCCCAGCGCCACCATCGGTGCGGTGCCAAAGCCGAAACTCTCGGCACCCAGGAGCGCGGCCTTGAGCACGTCCAGGCCGGTCTTGAGCCCGCCGTCCGCCTGCACGCGCACCTTGTGACGCATGTCGTTCACGCGCAGCGTCTGATGCGTCTCGGCGAGGCCGAGCTCGAACGGCGAGCCCGCGTACTTGATCGACGACAGTGGGCTCGCGCCCGTGCCGCCGTCGTAACCGGAAATCGTGATGAGATCCGCGTACGCCTTCGCGACGCCAGCCGCCACCGTGCCAACACCCGGTTCCGCAACCAGCTTCACCGAGACGAGCGCGGTGGGATTCACCTGCTTCAGGTCGAAGATGAGCTGCGCGAGGTCCTCGATCGAATAGATGTCGTGATGTGGCGGCGGGGAGATCAGACCGACGCCGGGCCGCGCGAAGCGCAGCCGCGCGATCATCTCGTTCACCTTGTGGCCCGGAAGCTGTCCGCCCTCGCCCGGCTTTGCACCCTGTGCCACCTTGATCTGCAGCACTTCAGCGTTCACAAGGTATTCCGGCGTGACACCGAAACGACCGGATGCCACCTGCTTGATCTTGGAATTCTTCTCCGTGCCATAGCGCACAGGATCCTCGCCACCTTCCCCGGAGTTCGAGCGCGCGCCCATGCGATTCATCGCGATCGCGAGCGCCTCGTGCGCCTCGGGCGACAGCGCGCCGAGCGACATGCCCGCGGTATCGAAACGCTGCATGATCGATGCGATCGGTTCCACCTCGTCGATCGGGATCGGCGTCGCACCGCCGCGGATGCCGAGCAGATCGCGCAGCGTGGAGGCCGGACGTTCGTTCACCAGCTTCGAGAACAGCTTGTAGTACTCGTAGTTGCCCGAGATCACCGACGCCTGCAGTGTCGCGATCACATCGGGGTTGTACATGTGGTACTCGCCGTCGTGTACGTATTTCAACAGCCCGCCTTGCTCGATCGACTTGCGCGGATTCCAGGCACGCTCCGCGCACCATGCCGCATCCTGCGCGAGGTCGTCGAAGTCCGCGCCTTCGACGCGGCTGGTGGTGCCGTGGAAGCACAGCTCGACCACCTTCGAGTTCAGCCCGACGATCTCGAACAGCTGCGCGCCGCGATAGCTCGCAATGGTCGATATGCCCATCTTCGACATGATCTTGAAGAGGCCCTTGCGGATCGCCTTGCGATAGCTGCGGCCCAGCTCCGTACGCTCTGCGTGCTCGAGCGCGACGCGACCCTTGCGCATCATCTCGAACAGCGTCTGGTAGGCCATGTACGGATACACGGCGGTCGCGCCGTAACCGATGAGACACGCGAAGTGATGCGGATCGCGCACGGTGCCCGTCTCGATGAGGAGATTGCACTTGCTGCGCAGCCCCACCTTGACGAGATGGTGATGCACGGCCCCGGTGGCGAGCAGCGCGTGGATCACGGGTTTGTCGCGCTGCAAGTAGCGATCGGAGATCAGCAGCACCAGCACCCCTTCGCGCACCGCGGCTTCCGCCTGCGCACAGATGCGATGCAGCGCGGGCTCGAGCCCTTCCCCTGGCTCATGCACGAGGTCGATGAACTGGTTGGTGAACTCTTCCGAGGCCATGAGCTGCCGCAGCTTGCGCTGTGACAGCACGGGCGAATTGATGACCACCTGCACCGCGTGCTCCGGCAGGGGCACGAACATGTTCGACTCCGGCCCGATCTGCGTCTGCAGCGACATCACGATCGACTCGCGCAACGAATCGATCGGAGGATTGGTGACCTGCGCGAACTGCTGACGGAAGTAGTCGTACAGCGAACGCATGTGATGCGAAAAAACCGGCATGGGCGTGTCATCGCCCATCGAGCCGATTGCTTCGCTCTCATCCTGCGCGAGCACGCGGATCACTTCATCACGCTCTTCGGCAGTGATGTGGAACATCTTCTGGTAGGTTGCGAACGTTTCCTTGTCGAACGGCTCCGCGGCGAGACTCGGATCGATGAGATCGGACTCGAGATAGCGCACGCCTTTCTTCAGCCACGCCTTGTACGGATGGCGGCTCGACAATAACGTGTCGATGTCCTTCGTCTCGTGCAGCGTGCCGGTCTGCAGGTCGAGTGCGATCATCTGGCCCGGGCCCATGCGACCCTTGCGCACGACATCTTCGGGCGCGTAATCCCATACGCCGCTTTCCGACGCGATTGTGAGATGACGATTCTTCGTGACGACAAAACGCGCCGGTCGCAGACCGTTGCGATCGAGCGTGCAGCACACGTAGTGACCGTCGGTGAGCACGAGGCCGGCCGGTCCATCCCACGGTTCCATGTGCGCCGCGTAGAATTCGTAGTAGGCGCGCAGGTCCGGATCGAGACCATCGACGCTCTGCCATGCCGGCGGCACGAGCAGGCGCATCGCATGCATAGGATCGAGGCCGCCCATCAGCAGCACTTCGAGCATGTTGTCGAGGCTCTGCGAATCCGAGCCGTGCAGCGATACCAGCGGCAGGATGTCCGAGAGATCCGGCAGCATTGGCGAACGGAACAGCGGCCCCCGCGCCACGGCCCAGTTGCGGTTGCCCTCGATCGTGTTGATTTCGCCGTTGTGCGCGAGATACCGGAACGGATGCGCGAGGCGCCACTGCGGCAGCGTGTTGGTCGAAAAGCGCTGGTGAAACACCGCCACCGAGGCCTCGAGCCGCTCGTCCTTGAGGTCCGGATAGAAGTCCGCCAGGAACTGCGGCATCACCATGGCCTTGTAGACAATGGTGCTCGCGGACAACGACGGCATATAAAAGACGGAATCGCTGACTTCAACCGTCTTCTCGGTGCGGCGGCGCGCGAGGAACAACTTGCGGTTGAAGCTCGCCTCGTCAATATCGGCGATCTTGCAGTTGACGAACACCTGCGTGATCCCGGGAAGCGTCTTCAGCGCCTCGGCGCCACAGGCATCAGGATTGATGGGAATCGCTCGCCAGCCGGCCACGATCAGGCCCTCCCGCTCAAGCTCCGCCTTGAGTGTCGATTTCGCCAACTCGGCCTTCCCGGCATCGGTGTTGAGGAACAGGATGCCGGCCGCGAACTTGGGCGCGAGCTTGATCTTTGCGTCCTTGGCCACCGCGCGCAGGAACTTGTCCGGGCGTTTGAGCAGGAGCCCGCAGCCGTCGCCGGTCTTGCCATCCGAAGCGATCGCGCCGCGGTGCGTGAGGCGGTTGAGCGAGACCATCGCCGTCTTGATCAGCCAGTGGCTCGGCGTGTCGTCCAGGCTCGCGATGAGCCCAAAGCCGCAACTGTCCTTTTCATAGGATTGCCGGAACAGGCCGCGGTCATCGGGCGCACTCATATTTCACTTCCTCGGGTGGGTTGCAAAGCGCGAAGGCAAGGTGGCCGTCGCCATGGGCAACCCGCCCACAACGTTATACTTATCAGTTACTTACATCTTGAGCGCCGTTACCGGTGCTCGGGGACGACCGGACGAAGCCCGTGGGATTCCGGCCTGAATGCAATCAATGATACCGGCGCGGCCCC
>JBDSRN010000073.1:0-16684 GCA_039929265.1 Steroidobacteraceae bacterium
CGCCCGCAGGATCTGCACATTCACCTCACTATCGGCGATCGCTTCATGGGCTCAGGATGGATGCATCACACGCCGGGCGATAACGGTGGCCTGGTTGAATGCGAAAGCTTCGGACCGTCAATCGGCAGACTGTCGCAGAAGGTGCCCTACACGAACGCGATCGATGGGTTCGGCACGCATCCTGTCGCGGGCGATGCCTACACGACTCGCTGCATGGATGTGAGCAAGGGTCCGCACCGTCGCACGATTCGCGTGTTCCTGCCGTCTCCTGATCATCGCGGCGCCACGCCACCCATGATCTCCGAGGTACGCATCGGGCTCGAATATGTGGGCGAAGAAACCGTGACCGTCACCGCCGGTACGTTCGCATGCCGGCACTTTCGTTTTGTCGATGACGAAGGCCCGGGCATGGGCGGCGTAACGCATCCGCACTACGACGTCTGGGTGACTGCGGACGACGATGCGGTCTTCGTGCAGGGCGGCGTTGGCGGCTACATGCAGAACTGGTACGAGTTGATTGAGCTGCAGCGCTAGGAAATCAGGACTTGGACGATCACGAGTAGCGTGGAGACGTTCACGACCGGATCGCTTCGCAGCGGCATTCGACCGCATCGGCCCGGAACAGCCGCGCACGTAAGCGTCGATCGGCCGCCACGATGCATTCACAGAGTAGACGATGTCCTTCGATACCTGCCTGTCAGCCTCGGCACCGAGCGCTTCGAGACAGGGATACGTGCGGCCGATCTGATTCGACGCCGCGCCGAAATCACGGAACAGCATGACCGTCTCGCGCAGATTGTCCACGAGTGCCCTGGCGCACGAATGAGCCGCAGCGATGCCCTGGTCTTGAGCCCGAACGCACGGCCGTCGTGCAGGAACAGGCAGGTCAGGTCGGGGCCGAAGCTACGGAACACGGGCTTCGCGGCGTTACGCAGCCCATAGCCCAGTGTGCAGCAACCTGACGTGCCCGGTCACGTGGGCTTCCACACGCTCGCAGCCACCATTGCCGCGATGAAGATCCACAACGCGATCAGCACCATGGTGGCCTGCCAGTAAGTCTTGCGAATGATGGCGTTGGTCTCGGCATCCGGACTCTCGCGTGCCATCACGGCCCAGGTGCGAAAGTACGAGATCAGCGCCAGTCGAATGCCGACACCGCAGGCCATCACGCCGGCGAACAGCCCGAGTTTGAGGCGCAACCACAGCGCCATGTTCCAGCCGCTGCCGATCAGGCCCAACGCGAGGCTCAGCAGAATGGCCATGAGCATGTAACGAGAGAGGCGATCCAACGTAGCGAAGCGCTTGCCAGTGATGTTGTGACGCACTCGATGCGTGATCTCGACGAATGTCAGCCAGGCCACAGCCGCGACCGCAATTACCCATGCGGCGGTCGTACCGCCAGGAACGTATCCGAGCAGCGTCGCCAGCGTAAAGCCGAGCGCGGTCTGCAGCACCAGCGCGTAGCGGACGTGCTGATCGGTGTCCATGACGTGCTCCATCAGCCGATTGCGCTCGGTGAAAGGCATGTCGCCACTATAGGAGACATAGCGAAAAGTGTTGTTGATGACGAGCTCCGAACCGAGCCAGTAGCCCAGTACCACCACGTGGGCGACAACCAGGACATGCAGCAGCACTCAACCCTCCTGCTCGGGCAGCGCATCGATCTGCATGATGCTGACGAGCACTCCATCGGGATCGTAGACGATCATTTCGTGATACAGGCCGGCTGGCGAGCGTTCGCTGGCGTGACGCTTGGGATATCGCACCGGCGGTGTCAGAAACCTGGTTCCCGCTGATTTCAGTTCGGCGTGCAGGCGGTCGAACTGCGTCGTCGTCAGCACTATGGCAGTCTGACCCTGTGCAACGCGCTGCGAAGGAGGTTGCATGCGATCGAGTTCGATCCCGCCTATCTCGAAGAGTCCCAGCACAGCGTCGGCCTGCGCCGTCGGCGCGAGCAGCACAATGCGCATGCGGCAAGGCGGCAGCTGCAGCAGGGCGCCGGCAGCGGCGCCTTCGATGGTCTTGTCCTCGATCGACACCATCCCCAGGCAGTTTCGATAGAAAGCCAGCGAACTGTCCATGTGGCGACAAAAAATACTGACACGCCCGAAACCGATACTCATGTACATCTCCGTTGCACGCCCTGCCGGCGCGAATTCATGAATCAACGTGCCCGCTGCACCTCCACTATAGTCGCAACAATTTGTCCGGACGACTTATCATGGTTTCGCAATTGCCACGGGTCAGCACCGGCCTTCTGCAGAATCTTGATGCCGCCGCCGGTGTTGCCCGGCGTGCTGAGCGGGTATGCCTCGGGCAGGTCGAAGTAGTTGCGCTGCATGTCGAGATTGTTCTCGAAGCCGCCCCTACACAGCACCACTCCGCGGCGCGCTTGATGTTCCTGCGGACGCTGTCCTGTGACACAACCGCTGCGCGTCGAGCATGTCTCCAGGGATGGGATTCGCAGCACTCATTGCGCGCTGCTAATCCTTCAGCGCATCGACACCTTTCGAAACCCGCAGCGACTGACCCGAGACGCGAGCATTGCCGCCGGCCATGCCAAAACCGCAGATCAGTACGTCCGTTTGATCATGCCATTCACGGACACTTGTCAGGCTCGCCCTCGCCTATTTTTCCGAGCCCACAACACATACGATAAGGGGAATCAGTCGCGCAGGGATTCCTCGGAGTACTCGGCCAGCGATAATGCGGTACCCGACTGCCGAATGATGGCTTCCTTGCGGAAAAAGCGCAGCAGATCGCTCTCTCCCATGCGCGACGGGCCCAGCTCGCTGGCACGGAAGCTCGACTTCGATATTCCCGCCTGCAAGAGACAGGAAGGATCAAGCGCCACGGATCGCCTCTGCATACTGATCACGAATTGCAGATTTCGGTGCTTGTGGTCGCGGTTGTACCAACGCTCGAAACACAGCGCCCTGGCGCGCGCCACCTCGAGGCTGTCGAGCGCGCCCGGATATTCCGGGCGATACTTGCACGTGCCGACCAAGCTCCCTGCGTTGGCCCACGCACTCTCCTACTTGCAGGCGGTGGGCAGCTTGCCGGCCGTCTTGACCTTCGCGTAATACGTCCAGCTGGTTTCGTTCGGCTGAACGTAACGATCGGGCGCGGTGACGTAGCTCGGATAGTGCTCGCGCGTGTACACCTTGATCTTCTCGGGCAGCTCATCGAACGTTGCGTATTTGCGTCCCTGGCCGCTGTACAGCAGGTAGCCAGGCGTCTTGCCCATCTTCATCCACGGCAACCACGGACCGGTGCGGAACCAGGAATAGTGCGTGGGCGTCGAGGGCAGCTTGCCGGACGTCAACTCGGCCGTGTCCGAGAAATAGATGAAGTGCTCGGAAGCCAGATAGGTCGGGCCGGAAGACTCCTCCGGGAACTGTGCAGGCTGAAGCGGATTGGGATAAGCAAGCGGGATGTCCAGGCGCAGCGAGGTGACATTGCCAGCGACATTGAACGCGGGAGCCGGGCCTTTCCCCGGCGCGGGGAACTCGTTGTTGACCGGGTCGTTGGCGACGTGCAGCAAGCACACTTTCTTGCCATTCAGCGGATTGGACCACGACTCGATGATCTCGCCGCTCTGCAAATCCTGGTAGTACGAAACTTCGCGCGAAGCAAACTCGTAACTGCCGTCCTGCCTTGCGATCATGCGGCCGGCGTTGAATCCCTGCATGCGCAGGATGGGTCTGGGCTTCTGGCCTGGCACCACCGCAAAAATCGTGGCGTCCCAATCCTTGAACACCGGCTTGCCGTCGATGTCGCCCATCATGCGCACCAGGGCCTGCTGCGCATCGACGGGTTTTGTCAGATCGAGGGCCAGTGCCGGCGAACATGCCGCAGCCGACGCGATGGCGGCGACAGACGTGGAGCAGATCTGGCGGACATTGATACTCATGAGAACGACCTCCGGACGGACAACGGGTGATGGATCGGTGAGGGGTTGAGCGCGCTCAAGGCCCCGCCGAGACCGATTTGAGATAGGCGATCAGGGCGTCGATGTCCGCCGCGCTCAGTGTATTGACATAGGCCATCGAGTTGCCTGGCGCGACTGCGCCGGGATTCACGATCCAGCGGCGCAGCGTGTCTTCGTCCCAGGTGATGTTGGCCGTGCGCAGCGCATCGCTGTACGCGAAGCCTTCCGCAGCGGCAGCGCGGCTGCCGACGACTCCGTGCAGATTCGGACCGAGCTTGTGCGGTTCGCCGGCTTTGACGCCGTGACACGCCATGCAGCGCACGAACGCAACGCGACCCTTCTGTGAGTCCGCCGGGCTGGCCACCAGCAGCGGCGTGCAGGTCAGTGAGAGCAGGCCGATCAACAACGGCTGAAGTTTCATTCCAGATTCCGTAGTCGTCATTGGTGCGCCAGAATTTCGCTGGCGGCGCGCTCGCCCGACTCCATGGCGCCTTCCATTCCACGCAATGCCTGCGCGGTGTGCTCGCCGGCAAAATGCACGGACCCGTGCGGCTGCCCGATGACATGACTGAAACGTTCGATCTGTCCGGGGAGCCAGTTCGCCCATGCTCCGCCCGCCAGCGGCGACGCATGCCAAGTGATGCGACGCCCGACGCGCACGGCACCCCTCGAGGAGGGATAGATTCGCGCCAGTTCCTCATCGACCCGCGCCTGCAGGTCTGCTTCGGGCATCGCGTCCCATGACGCCGTGCCGGCGCCATTGATCCACACGACGAGGCTGTCGGCTTTGCCGCTGCCTGTCGGATCGTTGGGAAAGATCCGTTCGAGAGGACCATTCGACCAGAGGAACGGCGACACGCCTTCGTCTTCCCAGAACGGTCGTTTGACCTCCAGGTGCAACTGTGTGACGCGCGCATAGGCCAGTTGCCGGACAGCATCGGCATGCAGTGCAGGCAAGCCTGGCTCGAAGCGTACGTTGCGCATCGCCGGCAGCGGCAGCGCGCATACGACGAAGCTCGCCTTGTACTTCGAACCGTCAGCGCAGCGCACGCTCGTCGAGCGGCCTTCGGCTTTTACGTGCGTCACCACGCGCCCACGCAGCACGTCACCGTGCAGCGCCCTGGCCATCGCTTCGGGCAGGCGTTGATTGCCACCCGCGACTCCCATCACCGGGCCCGGGAATCTGGAGATTTCCCGAAGGTTGGTCTGTACGTAGTACAGGTTCAGCAACGAGGTCTCGCTCAGCGTATCCCCATAGCTGTTGGTGGCATCGATCAGCTTCATGGCTTCGGTGTTCACGCCGTGAGCGGTGAGCGTCTCGACCGCCGATACGTCGTACTTGAAGTTGGCGCTGTCGCGCCAGGCGCCAATGGAACTCAGCGGGCTCGCGCCGATCAGTCGCAGCAACGCGCCGTCGGGCGTCATCGCACGGACGGCGGCAGGCAGGGGATTGTCCGCGGCGCTCGCCCATTGCTCTGCGGTGCGGCGCTGGCCGTTGACGTGAAACACGAGATTCCTGTCGTTCAGCAGCGGCGAACGTTCATTCGGCTGCATTGCGACGCCCAGACGCTTCGCCGTATCGACGATGCGCGCATAGGCCGCACCGATCTGCGTGCCGCCCGCTTCAGGATGACCGGCCAGATCGTCGAGCGTACAGAGCCGCCCGCCGATGCGCTGGCTCGCTTCCAGCACGCGCACGTTCAGTCCGAACTGCTCGAGCAGCAGCGCCGCGTTCAGACCCGCGAGTCCCGCTCCCAGGACGATCACGTCCGGCTGCTTCATCGCGGCCCGGGCCGGCGCGGCTGATGCCGCGGCAACGGCGGCCGCACCGAGGAGCAAGCGGCGTCGATTGAGTGTAGGCATAGTCGTTCTCGGTCTCCCATTCCTCGTCAGCGCAGCGCCGAATCGTAGCGTCGGTCATGGAAACGCAACTGCTCGATGCGCGCCGGCTCGACGGCCTCGATCTGCGTTCCCAGTTCCAGCGAGAGATCGGTCTTGCTGTCGTAGCGCGGCCAGTGCGGCAGACCCACACCATTGGGATCGCCACGTTTCGCGAAGTTCACCCAGTAGTCGCTGACCAACCTTGCCATGCGCCAGTCGGCAGGCGTCGGCACCGCGTCCTGCGGCCAGTACCCGCGCATGTGCAGGTCGTTGAATACGTAAGGCTCATCGTCGCTGTGCGCTGCCCCTGAAACCTTGTCACGGCGGGCCTCGGGCACATAGCTGAATCGGTACAGCCAGGCAGGCTGATCGACTCGCGCCATTTCACCGAGCAGGAAACGGGCAGGCGCGGCAAACAGCATGTCCGTGAACCAGGCGCTCTTGAGCGCCCCGTCGGTGAAGCCTGGATAGGCCGCGCGCGCCTGGGCCGGATCCGTCGCGCCGGCCAGGATGTCTTCCAGCGTAAACGGGTACGGTGCGATCAGGGACGCTTCCCAATCGGTCGTGCCCGCGAGAAACGGCACCGGATTCTGCCGGCCCCTGCGGAACAGGGTCGAGATGCTGTCTGGCAGCAGACGGCCATCGACGACCGGGTTCATCGAATTGGGAATTTCCTTCGCCGAGTACGCGAGAAGATCCGCGACTGGCAGCGCACGCAGCCGGCGGGCCGCATCTGCACCGTTCTCGATGCCCATGGCGGCGGCCATGCGCAACCCATCGTCTTCGAGCGATTCAAAGTAGCCGCGAGGCCCGCGCAGCGGCCTGTCGCCCTCGATGCGCGACGAACCGCTCTGCGCTATCGCCCCTTGAAACAAACCGCGCGCAGCGGGCACGGCCATCAGGGTAGTCACCGAGACGCCGCCGGCGGATTGTCCGAAGATGGTGACGCGCGCCGGATCACCGCCAAATGCGGCAATGTTCCGCTGCACCCAGCGTAGCGCAGCAATCTGGTCCATGAGTGAATAGTTGCCCTGCAGTTCGTCCGCAGGGGCCGCCGCGGCGAGCGCCGGATGCGCAAACAGACCGAGCCGTCCGAGTCGATAGTTGATCGTGACGACCGCCACGCCTTTGTGCACCAGCGCGAATGGCTCCGCGCCGGACCATGAACCCGCGCTGGAGCGGAAGCTCCCGCCATGAATCCACACCATCACGGGCACGGGCTTGCCGCCGTCGAAGGCAGCGGCCGGCATATACACATTGAGATGCAGGCAATCCTCGTCCATCGGAATGCCCGCGAACAACGCGATCGCACGGCCTGACTGCGGACAGAAGGCGCCGAACGAATCGGCCGCGCGGACTCCCACCTGCCGCTGCACCGGCTGCGGCGGGCGCCAGCGCCATTCGCCGCTGGGCGCCGCTGCATACTGGATGCCGCGAAACACCACTACACCGCCCTGTCGGACGCCATTGAGATCGCCGCCTTCCGTGGCGACGGCGCGTGTCGCCGCGCTGGCGCCGCAGGGTGCGGCCACCAGCGTGCACAACAGGACGCTACGAAGGCATCGGGCGATGTCGATCGTGCGCGCGTTCCTCACGATCAGAACCGGAAAGTTGCTGTTGCACCGTAGCTCTGCAGACGCGGATACGCCACCGACGTCCGGTTGAGGAAGACAGCTACCTGGTTGTTCACGTAGTTGTTGAGCCAGGCATCGCGGAAGGCACCCGTCGGTGTGTCGTCATCCGTCAGGTTTTCGCCCCAGATCTCGAAGCGCCAGCGATCCGACTCGAGGCCGAACCGCGCACCGAGACGTTCGATGTCGCCCACCTCGGTAAGGCCGTCGGACATGGTCTTCTGACCGGACTTCAACGAATAGTCGACCCGCGTGAACAGATCGAAGTCCCCGAAAGCCGGCAGCCGATAGTCGAGCGCGGCATTCCACTGTTCCGGCGAGGTGCGCGGCATATCGAAGCCGGAGATGTCTCCGCCCGACGGCGCGAACGAGGGCAGCCCGATGAGGCTTCGGTTCACCGCATCGTCGTATTGCGCATCGGTGTAGGCGAAGCCCAGGGTCGCGTTCAGCCGCTCGGTCAGGGCAGCACGCATCGAAAGTTCGACACCCTGCGACGTTGCCGTGCCCACGTTGAGCGTGACGGTCTGCGGGATGGACGCGCCCGGCGACAGTGCCGGCAGCTGCATGTCCTTCCAGTCGACGTAGTACACCGCCGCATCAAACGACATCCGTCCGTTGAAGACCGTGGCTTTCGTGCCCAGTTCGTAAGTCCAGTTCTCTTCCGGACCGAACGACACCTCCTCCGGCACCGAAGCGTTCTCATTGAATCCGCCCGCCTTGATGCCCTTGGCGGCAGACGTGTAGATGAGCCAGTCGCCGACGCGATAGTCGAGCGTGAAGCGCGGCGTGAAGAACGACCAATTGCCCTTGAATTCAGGCGCATTCGGATTGGCGACGCCATTGGCCGTCGGTGTCGATTGCGTCTTGTCTTCCTCCGTGTAGCGACCTTCGACACGGCCGCGCAAGCGCTCGGTGAAATCGAATTCGAGCGCGCCGAACACGGCGGCCGATTCCGTTTTTCGATCGAATCGCGAGAACGCCGGGACTCTGTCGGTCACGAACCACGGGCGGGCGACGGCGGTGTAGAATGGCGGTATGAAGCTGATGAAATTCGCCGGCAGCGCCGAGAGCGCGCCTGCGTCGAGTCCGCCATCGTAGCTCTGCTCGTAGTAGAAGAGACCCGCGGTCCAGCGCAGTCGTCCTTCTTCGTCGGACAGGCGCAGTTCCTGGCTGAACTCATCGACATTGTTGATGTCGCCGCGGAACAGCTTCGACTGGAAGACCTGCGGCGACGGCGGTCCCGCGACGTTGGAGCCGAGATAGAACCAGCTCGCCGGACCGACAGTGCGAGTCGCATCGAACAGGCCTTTGTGCTCCAGCGTGTTGTAGCCGCTCAGCGAGGTGAGCTGGGCGAACGACAGCTGCCAGTCCATCTGCAGGCTGGTGCGGAAGATTTCGCGCTGTTCGCCATAACCGCGCGGATCTGCTCCCAGCGCGGACTTGTCGGGCGGTAGTAGCTCGCCGCAGAAAGCCTGCATCTGACCGGCGGTGTTGGGCTCGCAGTTCTGCACGGCATAGCCGGTAGCGGAATTGCCGACGTCGTCGTCCGAATAGTATGCGTTGAGTCTGAAGTTCAGCGTGTCGGTCGGCGCCCATTCGAGACCGCCGGTCACCGAGCGGTACTCGTGCCCGCCGAGCGATTCGTCCGGGGCGGAATGGTTGGTGTAGCTGCCGTCGGTCTCGTCATAACCGAAAGACAGACGTCCGCGCAGCGTGTCGCTGAGCGGACCCCCCAGGCTGAGCGAGCCGCGGTAGGTTTTATCCGATCCGACGGTAGCGGAGGCGCGTCCTTCAAATTTGGTCGGGGCGCGCTTGGTCACGTAGTTGATGGCGCCGGCAAAGCTGTTGCGACCGTATAGCGCGCTCTGCGGACCCTTGACCACTTCAACGCGCTCGATGTCGAGCAGACCGAAATTGAGGCCGGCGCGTCCCGAGACGTTCACGCCGTCGAGAAAGATCTCGACGTTGTTGACGTCGCCGAACAGGTCGTTCTGGGTAATACCGCGGATGGTGGGGATCGCAAGGTGCTCACCAATGATGGTGTCGAACACCAGACCCGGCGTATGGGCGGCGATGTCACGCAGATCCCGAATGCCGGCTTCCTCGATGTCCTTTGCGGTGAATGCGGTGATGGCCACCGGAATGGTCTGCAGGCTTTCACTGGTCTTGCGGGCCGTGACGATGATCTCCTCGAGAGCGAATCCCGACGCGGTTTGTTGCGCCATCGCGACGGTGCCACTGAGTGCCAGTGCGCAGGCTGCCGCTACTGCCTTGCCAATCCTGTTCGTCATAAGAGCGTCCCCCCCAAATGCGTGCATAGAGAGCGTGACTTCGCCGGAAGGTAATGCCGGTTGCAACCGGTCTTTCGCGACCGACGCCGCTTTTTTCGCAAGTGGCGTTCGCGAACGCGAGTTGCAGTTATGATCCACCATCAAATTCAGAGTGGACTCCACAACGTGAAGCCGGACCGTTGGCCAAGATGGTTGCAAAGCGAGTTTGCCGGCATGACACGCAGCGCCGCCCTTTCCTTCTATGTGGGTATCCCGGTCCTGTGCGGATTGCTGCTCGGCTGGAACCGCATCGCGGTCGGACCCTACCTGACCCGCATCAGCTCTGCCGGCTACTGGACGGTACTGGTCGTCATGGTCTGGTTCGCCGCCCTCATCGGCACCCGCCTCGTCCACCTCTGCGTGCGGCGCTGGCGATTGCCCCTATGGGCGACAGCGCTCGGCGGCGCGGTCGTCGGCATCGCGCTCTTTTATTGGCCGATCGCAAGTTATAGACGCTTCATCCTGCATTTCCTGCCGGTGGATCTGGCGCAGCGCGCTCCGCCATTGCCGCTGCCGACCCTCGACTACCTGCCGCAACTGTTTACCAACACGGCGGCAGGCGTCGTGTTCTGGGTATTGATTCTTTATGTATACGACAGATTGCTCGGCATTCCGCGCTACCGCACAGTGAATGACGTTCCCGAAACGGCGGCGGAGGTAAAGCCCGCGGCGATCGCCGAAGTGGATCCCGCTCACGTTCCCGTCACGGCTGCCGAAGAAGCCTTGCGCGCCCGGTTGCCGCCTCACCTCGATGGAGAAATCATCGCGCTGCAAGCGGAGGATCACTATGTCCGGGTGCACACGCACAAGGGCAGCACACTCGTGCACTATCGTTTTCGTGATGCAGTGCAGGACCTGGTTCACGCAGACGGGCTGCAGGTCCATCGATCATTCTGGGTGCGGCGATCCGCCGTCGCGCAGCAACTGATCGAACGGCACAGCCATTTCGTGCAGATGAACAATGGGCTCAAGGTGCCGGTGAGCCGCACTCATCTGCATTCGCTTCGAACATCACGAGAATCGATGGTCAGCTGACTCGCCGCTCATCGCACAGCGTGCGCCGGAAGGGAACGCCACAGCGGAACCATTGCCAGGTGCGCGCCCGTGTCTGACCGTCGTCGCTCAATTCGATCATTTCGGTGAAACGCACGCCCGGCTCGTCCTTGCGCTCGAGCCGCAGCATCACGATCCCATCCAGCGTTTCCCAGCCATGCCCGTGGAAACGATCGGTATCCCACCACAACAAGCCGTCACGGAACACGCCGCCAAAACTGCGCTCGACCTTGCGGCCATCATCCCAGCGCAACACGTTGTGCTGGATATAGGCAAACGGACCGGCAGCGGGGAATTCGCAGCGCGTCGTCATGTGATGAAAATCAGCGAGTGAACCATCGCGATCGATGTGACGGTATTCGCCCTCCCACACACCCAAGTGGCGGACCATGTTGGGCAGCGTTGCAGCGAAATCAGCCACGCGGCGCATCCTCGGAATAGGCCGTCAGCGGCAGCGCGGCACCCGACTGCCGGATGATGGCCTGCTTGCGGAAGAAGCGCAGCAGACCGCTCTCGCCCATTCGCGATGGGCCCAGGCCGCTCGCGCCGAAGCTCGACTTCTCGGCCTCCCACACCAGCGCGGTCAGCGACCCGTCGTTGATCGAAATGCCGCCGGCATTGATACGCGCGGCAACTTCCTCGCCTTCCTCCATGCTTCCAGCGAGCACCGCCGCGGACAATCCAAAGATGCCGCTGTTCGCGTAGGCCACTGCCTCATCGACCGTGTCGAAGACCGTGACGGGAATGACCGGACCGAAAGTTTCCTCGGTCATGAGCGTCATCTGCGGTGTGACATCCACCAGTACGGTGGGTCGCAAATACCTGCCTCCGCCGAGCGTTTCGACTTTTCCTCCCGCCAGCAAACGAGCGCCATTGGCAAGCGCATCGTCGATCTGCGCCTGCACGATCTGCGCCTGCTTCGCAAAGATGAAAGGTCCGATATCGCCAGTTTGAATGTCTGGATGATTCAGTCGCACCGCCTTCGCCTTCCCGACAAGCGCAGCCAGGAACGGCTCGGCGATCTCACGCGCGACATAGACGCGCTCAATCGACTGGCACGCCTGGCCAGTGTTGAGTACAGAAGCCCGCAATGCCGTTTCTGCGGCCTTTGCGGGATCTGCACTTGCAAGCACCAGCATCGGATCCTTGCCGCCGAGTTCAAGGCTGGCCGGGATGAACGCGCGAGCCGCGCTCTGCGCGACTTTGCGTCCGGTCGCGACCGAGCCGGTGAATGCGACGAAATCAACCTGCTCGATCAAGGCCGCACCAGTCTCACCATCCCCTTCGATCAGTGACAACACCGCGGCGACTGCCGGCACTTCCGCAATCGCCTGCATGAGCGGGCGAATGAAACGCGGCGTGATTTCTGATGGCTTGATCAGCACTGCACAGCCCGCCGCCAGCGCCGGAATGGAGTCGATCAAAGCCAGCGTCAGCGGAAAATTCCAGGGACTGATCACGCCCACGAGCGCAAAGGGCACCAGTCGTATCGAGGTCGTGATGGTCGGAATCGCAGTGGGATTTCCGGAAGACTGATGACGCCGAATCAATTCCGGTGCGCTCTGAGCCCAACGGATCAAGGTACGAATGGCGCTATCAGCTTCAATGACGGAGATCGCTGCACGACCGGTGTCCTTCACCAGCGCCGCAATCAATTCCTCACGGCGACGTTCGACGGCAGCCGCCAGACTTCGAAGATGGCCGGCGCGCACGTCCGGCGACAATGCCGCCCACTCCTTCTGTCCTTCACGCAAGCGTCCCGTGAGCGCAGCAATCGCTGGCCCTCGCAACGGCTCAATCGCATAGTCGGATTCACCTGTGCGCGGATTGACAATCGCCAGACTCATTGTTGCTTGTGCCAGCTGTCGACGATCTCCTGACCGGTGGCGAACCATGCCTCCTTGCGTGAAGTCAGAGTCGACAGCAATTTCTCGAAAGAACCAATCCGATAAGGTAGCGCCATGATGTACGGCGTGATGTGCAGCGGCAGCATGCGCCCGCCGTGCGCAATCGATTCATTCGCAAGCCAGTCAAACGCGTCCTCCATCTGTCGTGCATAGCTGTCTGACGACTGTTGCTGCACCGTAATGATCTGTCGATCCGACAGCTCATGATTGAGCGGCAGATTGATCAACCCGTTCCTGAAGGAGTAAGGCAGCTCGTCATTCACCCAGTCGCACATGTAATCAAGCCCGGCCTCATGCAACAGATCCGACGTGCTGAAGCTCTGTGATCGGGCAATCGAGTGCCATCCCGTCGGACGCTTGCCGGCAACCGCTTCAATGGCGTCGAGCGACTGCACGATCAGCTTGCGTTCTTCCACTTGCGGCAGCCCGCTTGCAATCGTGCCGTTCATATCCGTTGAGTGCGCAATGATTTCGTGACCGTCCGCGACGATGTCGCCGATAATCTGCGGATAGTGCTCTGCAATGGCACTGTTCGTGGCGACGGAGACCTTTACGCCCGCGCGTTTGAAAGCGTCGAGCAACCTGTAGAAACCGACACGCGTGCCATATTCACGGGCAGTGTAATGGCGATAGTCCGGATACGGGGTGACCATGTGCCCCGGCGCACGGAATGGTTTGTCTGACGGAGTCATCGGAAACCATTCCAGACTCACACACACCCACACTGCGACCGCCTTGCCAGCGGGCCACTGCACCGGTTTGCGTGCGAAGATCGATGACCATTCATAGAGATCGTGGTCATAGCCCTCACGTCGTCTGGGGTATTCGAGATAGGCAGGATCAAGCGTCACGGGCGGGCTCCCCATGATGGTGGAAATAGTGGTGGGCATAGTAGTGATCGGCAATTTCGCCCGCGCGCGCGATCCACGCCCGACCATCACCGGCGATGTGACGCAACACCTCTGTGAAGGGTCCAATACGATGCGGCTGGCCAATCAGATACGCGTGCAGGGGAATGCACATAACAGTTCCTGACTGTTCGCCCTCCTGTGCCAGCCGCTCGAACTGACGGATCAGCGTATCGGCGTACTCGCGCGGCGACATGTTGTAAACAAAGAAGCCGTAGTGATCGTTGACTTCGAGGCTGTAAGGCATCGAGATAAGTCTGCCGGATTTCACCTTGACCGGTTGCGGTTGATCGTCGTGATACAGATCGCAGGTGTAATTGAGTCCGTACTCAGCGATCAGATCGAGCGTGCGCGGCGTGTGCGTCAACGCGGGCGCCAGCCAGCCGCGAATCGTCTGGCCCGTCGCCTCGCGCACAGTGCGGATCGAGTCTTCGATGATCGCTCGCTCCTGCACTTCATCCATGCCGTAGGTATAGCGAGTGTTGTAAATGCCGTGACTGAAGAATTCCCAACCGCGCCGGTTCGCATCGGCAACGACGGCGGGGTGATGCTGGCAAAGTGCGACTGACAGCGAGACGGATCCGGGAAATCCGTACTTCGACATGACATCCGCCATCCGCCAATGCGACACGCGGTTGCTGTGATCGCGATGCGAGAAGCCGACGACATCCGGATGAGGCTTGCTCCAGCTTTTCCGATACGGGTTGGCCGGCGGATCAATCTCGTAATACTCGAGATTGGGCGCTACCCACACCGCCACCTTCTTGCCGTCCGGCCATGCAATCCGGGTACGGTCGCGATAGCGTTGAAAATCGTAGAGCCCTGGATCGGCCTGCTGCGCGCCGCTCATCAGTGCGCCTCCAGCCAGTCGATCACGACCTGGACGGGTTCGACATCGGCATACTTGAGCTGCAAGTCGGTGAGATTGGCGAAGTGATAGCTCTCATGCTTGTCGGCGCAGGTCTCGATGGGAACGATGGTGCGAAATCCATAGGCAAGCGCATCAACGGCCGTTGCTCTCACGCAGCCCGAAGTGCTGCCCCCAGTGACAACCACGGTGTCCACCTTGTGCCAGCGCAGGTAACTCGCCAGCGGCGTCTCGAAGAATGCCGAGGGCATGCGCTTGGTATATTGCAGATCATCAGCCTCAATTTCGCAGCGAGCATCGTATGCGTGACGTTCGCTACCGTACTTGATGTTCTGCAGCGAATCCGGCGTATTGGTACGCGTTCCCCAGACGCCGGCATCGCCTGCGTCGGCCTTGTAGCCCACCCTGCTCCAGATCACTGGCATCTTTCTCGCGCGCGCCAGCCGTGAAATCGTATTGACATACTCGATCTGCCGCGGATCCGTCTCATAGGCCGTCTTGAACAGATCTATGCGCGTGTATGCCTGCTGGAAATCAACATTCACAATCGCCAACTTTTCCCCGAATCCAAATTTGTTGCGCGCAGGATTGGCCATCACCTCATCAAAAATCTGGCGCGCGGTTCGCCCATCGCTGAGCATTTTCGTCCCGATCGGATTCATGCATACTCCTGAAAAACAGCACTCTCGCCACTATTTCAAAAAAAAGACTTGTCGAACTGAAGTTGTCCGGACAAACTAAGGTCATGAAGATCTTCCGCCATTTCATCCGCGTCGGCAACCGTCGCGTTCACTATCGCCGCGCAGGCTCAGGTCCGCCCCTGCTGATGGTTCATCAAAGTCCGCGCAGCTCAGCGGAGTATGAGCCGCTCATGCGCAGGTGGGCTCAGTATTTCACGTGCTTCGCACCCGACACTCCCGGCTTCGGTCAGTCTGATCCGCTCCCTGGCAATCCAGAGATTGGAGATTTTTCGCAGGCCCTCATCGAACTGCTCGATGCGCTGGGGATCGAGAAGACCGCGGCCTATGGATTTCATTCCGGCGGCATCATTCTGGTGACTGCCGCTAAACGCAACCCTCAACGCATCAGCGCACTGGCAGTGGGTGGCTACGCGATCTGGACGCCGGAAGAAATGGCTCTTTTCGACCGTTCTTATCTGCCGCCATTTCTGCCCAGCCCCTACGGTGAGCACTTGCAGTGGCTGTGGAACCGCATGCTCGAGCAGACCTGGTTCTTTCCATGGTTTGATGTGCGCGATGCAGCGCGACTTACCGTGGCGCACGATGATCCTTCCAGAACCGCCGCTGCCGTATGCGAGATGCTGGATAGCGGCGACGCGTATCGCGCCGGCTACGGCGCGGTATTGCGTGCATCGCGTGATATTCCAAAACCCGATGCTGAAACCATGCCGGTGCTGATCGCTGCCTACAACGGAGATCCGCTGCAGGCACACATCGCGCGACTGGGTGAGATGCCGTCGAGCTGGCGCGCGCAGGCCGTCGCAACTCCCGCCGATCTGGAGGCGGCGTGTCTTGAACATCTGCGGCAAGCCCCCGCCCTTCCCGCGCCGAAACTTGTTGAGACTCAGGATGCGGGTTTCACTCACGTCGAGTACCAGGGGTTTGACGGCCTGATTCACTGGCGTGGCAATCGTGATGGACAGACTGTCCAGTTGCACGCTCCCGGACGCTCCGTCGAATTGATTGAAATTGCTGACACGCTTGCGATCGATCTGCCGGGACACGGGCTCTCGGACAACTGGCAGCGCGAGTACACACCTCACTTGCTTGACTGGAGTGGGTTGACAGCGAAGGCGATCGCCGCTGTCAGTACTGCGAAATCGCGAGTGATCGTCGGCGAAGGGTTGTCGGCACTGCTTGCGGCAGACACCGCCCGCCGTCTGAATGCTGACGGCTGGGGCGCAATTGCAGCACACATTCCGCACGTATCGGAATCTGCACGCTGGATCGAACATGCGATCCCCGATCTCACGCCAGACCGTTTCGGTAGCTACCTGACCGCCGCGTGGAGCGCAGTGCGCGCGGCGCACTTCTTCTGGCCCTGGTTCGACGCCAAGGCAGCAAACGCAATCTCTTTCAGTACGACTGAGATCATGCCCGAAGCACTCGCGCGCGAGCATCGCAGCCTCATACGTGCGCGCGCCGGCCGTGCACT
>JBDSRN010000074.1:0-4968 GCA_039929265.1 Steroidobacteraceae bacterium
GTGCCGAGCACTAGTACGCGCAGGTGTTGCGACAGCACCGTGGCCATCGGCATGCGCACGCGCTGATTGCGCTGGATGGCCTCGCGGAACGCCGGCGTTTCGGTTAGTCGCAGTCGTACGTACAAGCCGACGAACACGAGCAGGCTGCTGAGCAGGAACGGTGCGCGCCAGCCCCACGACAGGAACGCCGTATCGTCGAGCTGCTCGCTCAGCAGCAGAAAAATCCCGGTCGAGCAGAAGAAGCCGATCGGTGCGCCGAGTTGCGGAAACATGCCGTACCAGGCGCGCTTGCCCGGCGGCGCGTTCTCGGTGGCGAGCAGCACCGCACCGCCCCATTCACCCCCCAAACCCAGCCCCTGGCCGAAGCGGCACAGGCACAGCAGTACGGGGGCGAGCACGCCTATGCTCGCGTACGTGGGCAGCAGGCCGATCGCGACGGTAGACAGGCCCATCGTAAGCAGCGCCGCCACGAGTGTCGCCTTGCGGCCGATGCGATCACCGAAATGGCCGAACAGCGCCGAGCCCACGGGCCGCGCAAAGAACGCGAGCGCGAACGTGGCGAACGACTGCAGCGTCGCGGCGGCGGCATCGCCACTCGGGAAGAACAGCAGCGGGAACACCAGCACCGCGGCGGTGGCGTAGATGTAGAAGTCGAAGAACTCGATCGTCGTGCCGATCAGGCTCGCGAACAGCACGCGGCGCTGATTCTGTGTTGTTGTCATGTGGTACCCAATAAAGAAACGGCGGGACATTTCTGCCCCGCCGTTCCAGCTCTTTGCTACTCGCAGACAGGTTATCTGCGCGGCAACCTCAGAGCGTCCATCCGCTGGACCGGACGTTCCGTAATCCGGATCTACCGGAGGTCGCGGTGACCTGCTGCAGTTCCGACCCGAAACGCGCCAAGAGACGCTTCCGGCCCAACAGTTGTGTATGCCACTTGGATCACCTCCTTCTAGTTGCCGTGAGCTCAAACCACGACGTCCTGCCGCTCACCGTAGCCCGACGTCACTCAATGAGACTGAGCTTAAGTTGAAGCAGTTCTATTCGCATGTGAAGTGTCTGACATCACAATTTACCGGCCTCCCGCGCCAGCAATTCGCGCTTGCGCTCGACGCCCCAGCGATAGCCGGACAGAGCGCCATCGCTGCGTACCACACGGTGGCAGGGGATCACGATCGCTGCCGGGTTCGCGCCGCAGGCTTGCGCCACGGCGCGCACCGAGCGTGGCGCGCCAATCGCCTGCGCTATCTGTGTGTAGCTCGCGGTGCTGCCGGCGGGGATCGCCCGCAGTGCCTCCCACACGCGTTGCTGGAAAGCCGTGCCGCGTACGTCGAGGGGCAGCTGCAATCCGATCCCGGGTAGCTCGACCAGGCCGATGACCTTCGCCATGGTGCGCTCGAACTTTCTGTCGCCGCCGATGAGTTGCGCCTTGGGAAAGCGATCCTGCAGATCGCGCGTGAGGCGATCCGGATCCTCGCCCATCAGGATCGCGCAGATGCCAAGTTCGCTGCTCGCGACCAGTATCGAGCCGAGCGAGCATTCGCCCACGGCGAAACGGATGGCGCTGTGTTCGCCACCATTGCGATAGCGCGATGGGCTCATGCCGAGCAACTGCGAGGAGCGCTCGTAGACGCGACTGCTGGAACCATAACCTGCCTCGTAGATGGCGTTGGTGACGCTGCCGGCGCGTTGCAGTCCGCTGCGCAACTTGCCGGCACGATGCGCCTGGCCGTACTGGCGCGGCGTGAGCCCGGTGCTCGCCTTGAACACCCGATGGAAATGGAAGGACGATAGCCCCGCGCGCTTCGCCAGGGCTTCGAGACTCGGCGTCTCGGCTGCCGAGGCTATCTGGCGGCAGGCGGCCGCGACTTTCGCGGCATGCTCCATCTGCAGCGAGGGCCGGTCAGGCTTGCAGCGCTTGCAAGGTCGGAAGCCTGCGCGCTCGGCCGCTGCGCTCGACAGATGGAACCCAACGTTTTCGGGCCGGGCGTGGCGCGACGGGCAGGACGGGCGGCAATAAATTCCGGTGGTGCGAACCGAATAGAAGAAGTGGCCATCGGCTGCCTTGTCCCGCGCCAGAACGGCGGCCCAGCGCGAGGCGTTGCGGGCAGTAACGTTCATTGAATTTCCTGTGTTGAGTCCGACCCCATCGACAGCGCGACTGTGGTGAATGTCGTTGCAGGCCACACTCCGCTGCTTGCGGTCAAATCCGTCATCTGCAAGTGGCCTTCTCCGACATCGAACGCGAACCATCCGGCCTATCGTGCACGCCCACACAGAAGTTCGAGGACTACATCATGAGCACAGCCACTGGCCATACCTCGGCGATCCGCGCCAACAAGGTCATCGGGACCACGGTGAAGGATACAGCCGGCAAGAAGATAGGCGAAGTTGAGGACATCGTGCTCGACAAGCAGTCGAACAACATCATGTTCGCCGTGGTCGGTTTTGGCGGACTGCTGGGTATTGCGGAGAAATATCATCCGTTGCCGTGGAACGCGCTCAACTACGACGAGAAGGAAGGCAGCTACGTGGTGAACTACACCAAGGAACAGCTCGCCGCCGCGCCGGCGGATTCGCTCGAAGAGCTCACCAAGGGTGATGGTCACGCGTACCGCGACCGTACGTTCGACTATTACAAGGCGCCCCGCTACTGGTAGCGCGCAGCGTGCGGGCTCGCAGTGTTACGGCTGCGGGCCCGGCGTGCGCACGTAGCGCAGAACCCGGCCCCCTTCGACCAGGCTCTCGAGCGACCGCCATTCCGACCCTTCGTAGCCGAGGGTGATATCCAATTTGTCTGCCTTGATGCGCCGGCGACCACCACCGGCCTCGCTGATCTTCACCTCAACGTATTCGCCGGTCTGTGAATTCAGCAGCCTGGCGTTCCTGAGAAAGTGCGGATCCCAGTAGGCAAACGTGCTGATGCAGCCAGGCAGCGTGGTCGTGGCAATTAGTGTTTTGACTTTGAAGCCATCCGCTGTCGCCTCTCCGTTCACCTCGAATCGATTCGCTGCAGACAGTCGCCGGTCCAGTACTCGGTGTCACTGTGGTGGTAGCGGTAAGCGTTGATGCCAAGGATCTTCACGCGCAACCTTGCATCGCTCTGGACCGTGCGAGAGTCGCCCTCGTCGGTGACCACAAACGTATGTGTTCCTATCTCGCGCTGGTCGAGAAATACCTTGAAATCCCAGCGCTGCGACGTTGCCGCCAGCGAAGCGACAGGCATCAGAGCGAGCAACGCCAGTATTCTCATGCGCGCGCCGCCGGCGCGAAGCCATTGAAGCGTGCTGCAAGCAGGCAGAGAAGGGGCAGGATTACCGCCCAGCCGATTGCCTGCGCCAGGAGGCCGGTTTGCAGATTCGGCATCTGCACGGCACCCATCCGATAGCCCGCGAAGAACGAGAGCGCGCTGCCGATCGCACCGAAGCCCGCCGCGAGCAGGTAGCGATGCTTGAGCCAGGCGAGTGACACGTTCAGCGTCGTCGTGAACAATGCCCAAAGTGCGATGATCCAGTGTGGCGCGATGTTCGGAGCAAAATTGCCTGACGCATAACTGGTGATGTGCAGCGCGACCAGTGCGCTGTCCCATGCGGCGCCGATGAGGAGCGCGAGCGTCAGCAGGATTACTTCACGCGCGGCGCGGCGGGCCAGGGTGAGATGCAAGGTGCAGGCAAGCATGACCGTGCACGTGCCAAGCCAGGGCTGCTGATGCGCGGCGCCGAGTACGCAGGCAAACCAGCCGGCGTAGAACACTGCGAAGTTCAGCAGGACGCGGGGATCCAGCTTCATGCAGCGACCTTGGCACCTCGTGCATGACCCACATCCGCTGATGCGCTACCTGCCTGCCTTCATGATCAAGCTGCGGCCTTTCTGGATTTCCGCCGCCGTGAGAAAGCCATCGTGATCCTTGTCCATCTTCTCGAACATGGAGCGCGAACCTGCTGCGTGTTCTTCCGCGCTGAGGCTGCCGTCCTTGTTCGCGTCGATGACTTTGATCTTGTCCTGGGAAGACATCGGCTGTGCTGGCGTTGCCGGACCCTGTACCGCATCCATCTCGGCTGCCGTGACGATTCCGTTGTCGTTTGCATCCATCTTGCCGAACATGCGTTTCGTGCCGTTGGCATGCTCGGTTGCCGAAAGCTTGCCGTCGCGGTCCATGTCCATCAGTCGCACTTCAGCTTCCGCTGCAGCGAGCGCATCGGCTGCGGCGCTGCTCGCCGAAGTAACTGCCGCCGTAAACGTGGCGGTTCCGGCCATCGCGGTGACGGCCAGAAACTTCATGGCATGCCTGCTGTTCATGGTCCCCGCCTCATTCCTTGTTTCATCGGACGACCAGCGTGCGACCAGCCAGTGTGCGCGGCCATAGGAGGAACGGAACTTGGGTCGCAGGCAGATTACCTACAGCGCTACATCACGCCTGGAAAGCTGCCGCCGTCGATGAGCACGCTCTGACCGGTGATGTAGCCGGACTGCGCCGAACACAGGAACGCGCAGGCCGCACCAAACTCCGCGGGCGCGCCGAAGCGTTTGGCGGGCAACATGTTGCGCCGTTCCTGGCGGATCACCTCGATGTCGACGCCACGCTTTTTCGCCACTCCTTCCATTGTGACGACGAGACGCTGGGTGTCGAAGGGGCCTGGCAACAGGCAGTTGATCGTGACGTTCGCATGCACCACCGATCGTGCGACGCCGGCGAGGAACGCGGTGAGGCCCGCGCGGGCACCGCTGGACAGATCGAGTCCCGCGAGCGGCGCCTTCACGGAGCCAGAGGTGATGTTGACGATGCGGCCGAAGCGTCGTTCGATCATGCCGTCGAGGACCTGTTGAATGAGCTCGATCGGAACGAACATGTTGCTGGCAACGCCGGCAGTCAGCGCCGCACGATCCAGCTTGCGAAAGTCGCGCAACGGTGGGCCGGCGTTGTTATTGATGAGGATGTCGGGCGCAGGGGCCGCGGCGAGCAACGCG
>JBDSRN010000075.1:0-3503 GCA_039929265.1 Steroidobacteraceae bacterium
GCTCGTGAGCAGCACCCGCAGCCAGCGGGATTCGGTAAGTGCACTGTGCATGTCAGCGATGGCCAGCGCGGGCCCAGCGCTGCAATCCGTTCAGCACCAGCAGTATGACGAGCGACACGAGCAGCATTGCCGTGCCGATTCCCGCGGCGCCGACGTAGTCATACTGCTCGAGCTTGATGATGATGAGCAGCGGCGCGATCTCCGAGATCATCGGCAGATTGCCCGCAATGAAGATGACCGACCCGTATTCGCCGACCGCGCGGGCGAACGCGAGCGTAAAACCCGTGAGCAGCGCAGGCAGCAGGATTGGCAGGAGCACGCGCCGGATCGTTTGCCAGCGCGACGCGCCGAGCGATGCAGCCGCCTCTTCGATTTCCCGGTCCAGATCCTGCAGCACCGGCTGAACGGTTCGCACGATGAACGGCAGACCCACGAACACCAGGGCGACGAAGATGCCCCAGCGGGTGAACGCAATCTTCATCCCGTGCGGCTCCAGATACTGGCCGATCCAGCCATTGCCTGCGTAGATCGCGGCGAGTGTTATGCCTGCAACTGCAGTGGGCAGTGCAAATGGAAGGTCGACCAGCGCATCGACAATGCGCCGCCCCGGAAAGCGATAGCGCACCAGCACCCAGGCGGCCAGCGTGCCAAACACGATGTCCACCGCCGCAGCGGCGAACGAAATGCCGAACGTGACCTTGAACGCCGCGACCACTCGCTTGTCGGTCACGGTGTTCCACCAGTCGGCCAGCCCCTCGTCAAACGAGCGCATGATCAGCGCCGCCACCGGCAGCAGCACGATCAGGCTCAGATAGCTCACGGTGACGCCCAGAGCCAGGCCGAAGCCGGGCAATACGCGCCGCTGGTGGGCTACCGAGGTTCCGATCGTGGCTGCCATGAAGGAGCGAAGTTTACTTCAGGTAGATCTGGTCGAAGATGCCGTTGTCGGCGAAGAAGGTAGCCTGGGCCTTGTCCCAGTCGCCGAACAGCTCGGTGAGCTTGAACAGCTGGACCTTCGGGAACTGCGCCGCGTACTTCGTCGCAACGCTTGCGAGCGTGGGTCGATAGTAGTTTTTCGCGGCAATTTCCTGGCCTTCGGCCGAATACAGGTAGTTCAGGTAAGCCGTCGCGATCGTGCGAGTACCGCGCCTGTCGACGACCTTGTCCACGATCGCCACCGGCGGCTCGGCCAGAATGCTGATGGACGGGGCAACGATCTCGAACTTGTCGGTGCCGAATTCCCGCAATGCCAGCAGGGCCTCGTTCTCCCACGAGATGGCGGCATCGCCGATGCCACGCTGCACGAACGTGGTGGTCGAACCTCTGGCACCACTGTCGAGCACCGGCACATTCTTGTAGATGGCGTGCACCAGCTTCCTCGCCGTCTCTGGCGTGGCGCCCGGCTGCTTGAGCGCATAGCCCCAGGCCGCGAGGAAGTTCCAGCGCGCACCCCCCGAGGTCTTCGGATTCGGCGTCACCACCTTCACGCCCGCGCGCGCGAGATCGTTCCAGTCCTGGATCTTCTTCGGGTTGCCCTTGCGCACGAGAAACACAATGGTCGATGTGTACGGCGTGCTGTTGTTGTCGAATTCCTTCTGCCAGCCCGCTTCGATCAGTTTGCCGTTGCGCCCGATGGCATTGATGTCGGGCTCGAGCGCCAGCGTGACCACATCGGCCTGCAGTCCATCGATCACCGCTCGGGCCTGGCCACCCGAGCCGCCGTGCGATGCCTGGAACCGGATCTTCTCCCCGGTCCTGGCCTGCCAGTGCTTCGCGAACGCCTTGTTGACTTCCGCGTACATCTCGCGCGTCGGATCGTAGGACACGTTGAGGAAAGTGTCGGCCGCGTGCGCGCTGCCGAGCAGACTTGCCGCGGCGAGCGCGGTGTAGACGACAGATGCCTTCTTGAACATCGAAATCTCCTGGGATTTGACTAGGCCACCAACGGCAGTGATGTGTTCACCGCCGCGGTATTGAAGCGCTGCAGACCCCGCGTCAGCGTTCTACCTGGAGGTGCCCTGCGGTGCGACCACAGCTACGCACAGCCCCCGCATTGGACTTGGCCGCCAGCGCCTGCTGAAGCAAGCCTTTTTCCTGCAGCCAATCGTGATCGAACAAACGTGAGATGTACCTGGCGCCACCGTCGCACAGCATCGTGACGATCGTGTGTCCGGGTCCCAGCTCGCGCGCGACGCGCACCGCAGCGGCGACGTTTATGCCGCTGGTGCTGCCGAGGAACAAGCCCTCTTCGTGCAGCAGGCGATACACGAAGTGCACGGTCTCCCCATCTTCGATGTGGATCGCAGTATCGATCGGCGCGTCCTGGAAGTTTGCAGTGACGCGACCGATCCCGATGCCCTCGGTGATGGAGCCGCCGCCGGTAGGCTTCAAAGCGCCATTGTTCACGTACTCGAACAGTGCACTGCCCGGCGGGTCGGCGAGCACCGTGCGGATTGAGTCGCGGCGCGATTTCAGGTATTGCGAAATACCGGAGATCGTCCCGCCCGTGCCACTTGCCGAAACGAACGCGTCGACATTGCCGCCGGTCTGCTCCCAGATTTCGGGGCCGGTCGACATCACATGCGCGCGACGATTCGCGACATTGTCGAACTGGTTCGCGAGCACCGCGCGCGGCAGCTCCGCGGCAACACGCGCGGCGACCTTCTGATAGTGGTTGGGATCGGCGTACGCAACTGCCTTGACCCTGCGTACTTCGGCACCCAGCGCCTCGACGAGCCGGTACTTCTCCGCGGCCTGGTTGTCGGGCATCACGATGACGCAGCGATAACCGCGCGCAAGACACACGTGCGCGATGCCGATGCCGGTATTGCCGGCCGTCGCTTCGACCACCGTGCCGCCCGGCTCGAGCACACCGCGCTGTTCCGCATCCAAAATGATGTACTTGGCGGCGCGATCCTTCACCGAGCCGCCCGGATTCATGAACTCCGCCTTGCCGAGGACCTCGCAGCCGGTCTCCTCGCTTACACGATTGAGCCGCAGCAGCGGCGTGTTGCCCACAGCGTCGAGGAAACTGCGACGCAGCGTCATGCCGCGAACTCCGCGCCGAGCTCGAACGATTGCGCCAGCCCCGCGACTTCACCCACCACCAGCAGCGAGGGCGACTGCAGCCGTGCGTCCTGCGCAGTGACAGTGAGCAGCGCAAGCGTCGACTTGATCACGCGCTGATCCGGCCACGTCGCACGCTCAATGATTGTTGCGGGCAGATCCGGATGCGCGCCGGATTCCAGCAGCCGCGCGACGATGTGACTGATCTGGGCGGCGCTCATGTAGAACACCACGGTCTGATGCTGCGCGGCCAGCGCGAGCCAGTTGAGGTGTTCGCCGGCCGCGCCGGTGGCGGTGACGAACGTCACCGACTGCGCAACGCCCCGATGTGTGAGCGGGATCGCGGCGCTCGCCGCGGCACCCAGGCCCGCTGTGATGCCTGGCACGACGACCGCGGGAATACCATGCTGCTGCAACACTTCCAGTTCTTCTCCACC
>JBDSRN010000076.1:0-25190 GCA_039929265.1 Steroidobacteraceae bacterium
GCCGTGCCGCGCGGCACGACAACCTCCACTTTGCCGCCCTGGTGGATGCGCACTGACAGGCGCTGCGAGCGCACACTCTCGCGCAGTGTCCAGTCGGGCGTGCCAACCGCGCCTTCGCGCCAGAGGCTCAGTTGCGCCGGGCTTTGCACGCTGCTCATGCGAGTCATCATACAGCCAGTGCTAGCATTGCGGTCATGACGGTCACACGCTTCCTCAGCGACAATACGGCGTCGATCTGCCCCGAAATCATGAGTGCCCTGCTGGCTGCCAATTGCGGCCAGGTGCATTCCTACGGCGACGATGAGTGGAGCCAGCGTCTTGATGCCGCTTTCAGTCGGCATTTCGAGCACGAGGTTCGCGCATTCGCGGTAAGCACTGGAACTGCGGCCAACGCGCTGTCGCTCGCGACCATCACTCCACCCTACGGCGCGGTGCTTACCCCGCGTGGCTCGCACATTCTCGATGACGAATGTGGGGCTTGCGAGTTCTACAGCGGCGGTGCGCGCCTTACGCCAGTGGCTGCGGAAGACGGACTGATGACGCCGCAGGCGCTGCTGCAGACTCTTCGCAGTCACCCTGCCTCGGTGCACACGGTGCAACCGGCCGCGCTGTCGATCACGCAGGCCAGCGAATGCGGCACGGTGTATACGCCTGTGCAGATCCGCGCGCTCGCTGACATCGGCAGCGAAAGCGGGATGCGCCTGCACATGGACGGGGCCCGGTTCGCGTGCGCCGTCGCGCATCTGGACGTGCATCCAGCCGACGTCACCTGGCGTGCCGGCGTGGACGTGCTGTCGTTCGGTGCGACCAAAAATGGTGCGCTTGCCGCCGAGGCGGTGGTGTTCTTCGATCCGAAGCTCGCCGCGGATTTCGAATTGCGACGCAAACGCGCCGGTCATCTGATCTCCAAGCATCGTTTCATTGCCGCGCAGCTGCTCGCCTACCTGGAAGATGACGTGTGGCTTCGCAACGCGCAACGAACCATCGGGCTCGCAGCGCGCGTCGCTGCGGCGGCCGGTGCGCGTGCGCTGTTTCCCGTACAAGCCAATGCCGTCTTCATGCGACTGAGCATTGTGGAAGAGCTCGCGCTGCGCACCGCAGGCTTCGAGTTCCATGCATGGGGAGGCGAAGGCACACGTGACTTCCGCTTCGTGGTGTCGTGGGATCAGGCGGAGTCCGACGTTGCCGGGCTGTGCGCGGCTCTCTCCTCGACATGACGCTCATCGACATCGGGGCGAATCTCACCCATTCGAGCTATGACGCAGATCGCGATGCGGTGCTCGCCCGGGCCGCGGCGCAGGGTGTGTGCCAGATGATCGTCACCGGCTCGGACGCGCAGGAAAGCGCTTCGGCCATCGCCCTCGCCCATGCACACCCGTGCCGTCTCTTCGCGACCGTCGGATTGCATCCTCATCATGCGGCACACTTCGACTACGTTTTGAGTTCTCAGCTCACCGAACTGGCACAGGATCCTGCGGTGGTCGCGATCGGCGAATGCGGGCTCGACTACCACCGGAACTTCTCCCCGCGCGAAGCGCAGCTCGTGGCATTTCGCGCGCAACTGGAACTCGCGGTCGTTTCGGGCAAACCTGTGTTCCTGCATCTGCGGGACGCACAGGAGGACTTCATGGGGGTGATGCGCGAGTACGCGAGCAGGATATCGCGTGGCGTGGCGCATTGTTTCACCGGGCAGCTGCAGGACATGCAGCAATGCCTGGATCTCGGTCTGTACATCGGCATCACGGGCTGGATATGCGATGAGCGACGCGGCGCGCATCTGCTCGAAGCGGTGCGTTACATTCCGTCGGATCGATTGATGATCGAGACGGATGCACCGTATCTGCTGCCGCGCACACTGCGACCGAGGCCAGCGAGTCGTCGCAACGAGCCAGGCTACTTGCCCGAAGTGCTGCGCGTGATTGCCCATGCACGCGGTGAGAGTGTCGAGGAATGCGCTGCGCTGACTACGGCAAATGCGCGCCGCTTCTTCTCACTTCCTGATATAAAACTTCAATAACGTATCCTAAGTATCTAGTTTCTCAGGAATAGTTCTACAAGAAATGACTGTGGCTTGTTGAGCGGACTGGGCGCGGCGGTCGCGTGCAGGTTTTCCCATGCCGGTCGGAATTTCTCGAGCCAGGTCTCGAATGCCTGACGATCCGCCGCAGGAAATTCGGTTCGCAGCGAATCGACCATCAGCGTCCAGCGCGGCAAGCCCTTAGGAAAGTTGCCGCGGCGCGTGAACAGGATGCGACCCTCGACGGGCACCTCACCGACCAGACTGCGCACCGCGGCGACACGGTCGTACAGCGCGTTCTGGGGGTTCTGGAAGGTGAAGCGTTCGGCACCGTTCATGACGGTCCACTCCGTCATCTGGTCGCCACCGAAGATGTTGCCGGCGATGTCCCGCAGGTCGATGACGAGTACGCCGCGTGGCGTGAGCAGCACGAAGTCCACGTGCATCGAGCCGCCGTTGCCATCCGGGATGAGCACGTTCTGGAGGTGCTCCAAGCCGATCACGGTAACTGCCCCTTCGAGCTGCGCACGTGCGCGACGACGACGATATAGCCGCAACATGCAGTAGATCAGACCCACGCTGATCGTGGCGGCGACGATCAGCGCGATCGTCCGATTCTCAAGTGTCTGCAGTCCTTCCAACTATCGCCTCTGACTACCGCTTCGGGGACAGCGCGGTGCGCAAACTGGGCAGTGCCGCTTCGATCTCATCGAACTGCGACGGTCGCTCGAACAGCCTGGCCAGATTCTCCGGCACTTCGGGCTCGCGGCCAATCAGCGGCGTAACGATTTCGCGAAATTTCGCGGGATGTGCTGTGGACACCATGACCCAATTGCGTGGCCGACCTCCAGCGTCGTTGCGCAGCGCATCAGGCATGTCGACGAAAGCCTGGGCTGCAACCGCCGTGTGGGGGCACCACACCCGACCGTAGCGCTCGAAGTCGGCACGGATGCGCGCAGCGATCTGCCCATCGGTGATCGACGTCGCGCAGACCGCCCCGCGGATCTGCTTCAGGTCCGGATACAACGCGCGCATACGCTCGAGGTTGCTCGGATCGCCGACATTCATCGCCGAGGCGAGCGTAGTGACACCGGGGCGGGGTTCGAGCCGGCCCGTGGCCAGATAGTCGGGCACCATGCGGTTCAGGTCATGGGCCAGATAAATCTGGTCGATCGGCAAACCCATGCGGCGCGCCCAGGCGCATGCGACGGAATTGCCAAGGTTGCCGCTCGGCACGATGAACGATGCGGACTGGCCAGTCGCGCGCTGTATTGCGAGGCTCGCTGCCACGTAGTACACGGCCTGCGGCAGCAGGCGACCGACGTTGATGCTGTTTGCGGATGACAGATCCGCGTCGGCCGTGAACCACGGATCGCGAAACGCTTCTTTCACCATGCGCTGACAGTCATCGAAGCTGCCGCGCACGGCGAAGCTATGCACGTTGTCGCCCCAGCAGGTGAGTTGCCGCTCCTGCGTAGGCGACACCAGCCCTTTTGGGAAGAGCACCACCACTTCGATTCCCGGACGACGATGAAATGCCGCGGCTACCGCACCTCCGGTGTCACCGGAGGTCGCTACCAGGATGCGCAGCGTCTTGCGGTGACCAGCGCGCAGCTGCGCGAGTGCGGCAGCGAGAAAGCGCGCGCCGAAATCCTTGAACGCGGCAGTCGGGCCATGAAACAGCTCGAGCACGCGCAGGTTCTTGCCGACGTCCACCATCTCGAGGGGCGCAGGGAAATTGAATGCCTCGGCGACGATCGCGCCGAGCTGCGGCGCAAGCACGTCGCCGGCGGCGAAGGGCTCGATGACCCGTGCTGCGAGCTGCGCGAGAGTGTTGTCGTCCGCAAACTGTGCCGGAGCGAAGCTCGGCCACTGCGACGGAACGTAAAGTCCGCCGTCGCTCGCAAGACCACGCGTCAGCGCTGTCGCGAAGCTCGCCGTCTCACCGGCACTGCGGGTGCTGACGAACTGCATTACGCGACGATGCGCGCGCCGGCGGACTGGACTTCGATGACCCAGTGGTCGGCCTGCAGATTGTGACGCGCGAACTCGGCGATCATCCGCCTGCGTACCGCTTCGGCCTTCGTGCTCACCACCCACGCGAACATGGTCGGCCCTGCGCCGGAGATCGAGCAACCGAGCGCGCCCGCCTCCATCGCGGCGCTGCGCACATCCTGGAAGCCCGGGATCAGCTGCTGGCGCTGAGGTTCTATGACGACGTCCTGCAGCGAGTCGCGGATCAGGTCCAGATCATCGGTGTAGCAGGCGGAAATAAAGCCGGCGAGATGCGCCGTCTGCCATACGAAATCCGCCAGCTCGACGCTGCCCCGCAGGATGCCGCGTGCCAGCTTGGTGGACAGGAACATGTGTGGATGCACGATCACGGCGCGCACGTCCGACGGCACGGGGATCTGCTTGACGCGCGGATTGTCGATGCCGACCGTCAACACCAGCCCGCCGAACAGCGAAGGCGCAATGTTGTCGACGTGCAGTGAACCGCTCGCGACCTTCTCGCCCTGCATGGCGAACTTCAGCAGCTCAACCTTCGACAGCGGCGTTTTCAGCAGCGCATTCGCGGCGACCACGGCGGCGACGGCCGATGCGGCGGAGCCACCCAGGCCCGAGCTCAGTGGAATGCCCTTGTCGATCTCGATGTCCATTCCGAAGTCGAGCTTCAACGACTCTTGCATCACGAGCAGCGACTGGCCCGCGGTATTGCGCTCGGGTTCGAGTGGCAGCTCGCCCGCCACGCCACGCACCGCGAGCACTCGCACGCCGGGCTTGCTGCTGCGAGTGATCGTCACTTTGTCACCGAGCGCGTCTACGGCGAAGCCCAGGATGTCGAAACCGATCGCGACATTGCCGACTGACGCAGGCGCGAAGGCGGTAACTCGTTGCAAACTCACAGGCGCGCTCCCAGGTAGGCGGACAGACGCAGCAGATCGGCGAACACGCCACCCGCCGTCACCGCGGGACCAGCGCCCGGACCCTGCACGATGAGCGCATTGTCGCAGTAACGCGCGGTCGCGAAACGCACCACGTTGTCGGTGAGTGCGATATTGGCGAAGGCGTGCTTGCCGTCGAGCTGCGCGAGGCTGACGGTCGCCTCGCCGCTAGCCGTGATGCGGCCCACGTAGCGCAGCACCTTGCCGTTGGCGCGCGCCGCGTCATAGCGCTTGCGCATGCCCGCGTCGAAGTCAGGCAACTTGCCGAGGAAGTCGTCGATCGTGCCACCTTCGAGCCCACCGGGCACGAGACTCTCGATCCTCACGTCGGACAGCTCGAGCTTCAGCCCCATCTCGCGACCGAGAATGATCAGCTTGCGCGCCACGTCGGTTCCAGAGAGATCATCGCGCGGATCAGGCTCGGTATAACCGCGCTGCTTGGCTTCGCGCACGATCGCCGAGAACGGCACGCTGCCGTCGTAGACGTTGAACAGATATGCGAGCGTGCCGGAGAAGATGCCCTCGATACTGGTGATCTCATCGCCGGTCTCGCGCAGATCACGCAGAGTCTGGATGACGGGCAGCCCCGCACCCACGGTCGCTTCGTACAGGTAGTGCGCACCACTCGAGCGACGGGCCTCCTGCAACGAGTGATAGAACTCGAGCTCGGCGCTGTTCGCCTTCTTGTTGGGCGTTATCACGTGGATGCCGGCGGCGAGCCAGTCGTGGTAGTGCTTCGCAACGTTGCCATCGGCGGTGCAATCGATCAGCACCGTGTGCGGTAGATAGTCCACGCGCACGTGCTCCACGAACGCCGCCAGATCGCTGGGCGTACTGCTGGCATCCAGCTCGGGGCGCCAGTTGTCGAGATTCACTCCGCGCTCGGACAGCAGCATCTTTTTCGAGCTCAGGATGCCGCGCACGCGCAGGTCAAGCTTGAACTCGCGCGCGAGGCGCGTCTGCTGCGAGGCGAGCTGATCGAGCAGAACGCGGCCGACCGTGCCGGGCCCGACCACACCGATCGACAGGGTGTTGGGCGAGAGATAGAAACTGGCATGCGTGGCACGCAGCGCGCGCGTCGCGTGATTGCCATCCACCACCACGGAGATATTACGCTCCGAAGCGCCCTGCGCGATCGCGCGCACATTCACTGCGGCCGAGCCGAGCGCATTGAACACCTTCGCGGCGACACCTGGCATGCCCGCCATTCCGTCACCGACGACGGCGAGGATCGCGAGGCCGGGTGAGACCTCGACGTTCTGGATCTGTCCACCGGTCAGCTCGCGATCGAACGCGGCGCGCACCACCTTCGCCGCGCGCTCTGCTTCGGCCTGCGGCACGGCGCAGCAGATCGAATGCTCGGAGCTGCCCTGCGAGATCAGGATGACTGAGATGCCCTCTTCGCGCAGCGCGCCGAACAGCCGATGCGCCGTACCGGGCACACCGATCATGCCGGCGCCCTCGATGTTGATGAGCGCGATGCTTTCGATCGTCGTGATCCCCTTGACCAGCAATTCGGACTTGGGCGCGGCGCAGATGAGCGTGCCGGGCTTGTGCGGGGCGAACGTGTTGCGTATCCAGATGGGAATGCCGCGCCCGATGGCTGGAGCCATGGTCTGCGGATGGATCACCTTGGCGCCGAAGTACGCGAGTTCCATCGCCTCGTTGTACGAAAGCGAATCGATCACCTGGGCATTCGGCACGCGACGCGGGTCGGCGGACAGCACGCCGTCCACGTCGGTCCAGATCTGAATCTCCGCGGCATCGAGCAGCGCGCCAAAGATCGACGCCGAGAAGTCGCTGCCGTTGCGCCCCAGCGTGGTCTGAATGCCCTGGGTGGTGCTCGCGATGAACCCGGTGATCACCAGCGTGCCGGTGAAGTCCGGCTTCACGAAATGCGCAAGCTTGGCGCGCGAGACTTCCCATTGCACCGCCGGACCCAGTGGACCCCACTCGACGATCACGCAGGTGCGGGCATCGACCCAGCGCACCGTCGTGCGGGTGAGGCCGGGATTGCGCGCGGCGCGCTCTTCCAGGTAGCGCGTGAACAGCGCCGTCGACCAAATCTCGCCAAATCCGGCGACCAGGTCGCGTACATTCTGCGCGGCCGAGCGCATCAGGCGCGTGGTCTGCAGGATGCCGGTGATGTCGGCGCAATCGCGATCGAAGCGCTCGAGAAAGGCGAGCGAGCCCGGCGGCTGCAACAGGCTCGTGGCAATGGTCAAGTGGCGGTCGCGGATCAGGCGCAACTGCGCGACATAGCTCTCATCCTGATGCTCGGCCAGGGCGACGAGGTTCAGCAGCGCGTCCGTGACGCCGCGGCAGGCCGACAGCACCGCCGCGATCCGATTGCCAGGCTGTCCCTCGATGATTTCGGCGACCCGCTTGAAGCAGTCCGCGTCTGCGACGCTGGAGCCGCCGAACTTGTGCACGACCCAGGGCGAGGCAACAGGCGAATTCATCTAGCTCACTATCTTGAGGAATTACATCAGGAAAAAAGCCCGCGAATGCTACGGTTGGGGGGCAGGTTAGGCAAGCCTCTTGCGGAAGCGCAGGACCGCCAGGGATACCGACACCGCGAGCACCACGCCCAGCTTGGCCACGGGTCCGAGGAGCTGGTCCAGCCCTGCCCCGCGCAGCACGACACCACGCACGATGTCGACGAAGTGCGTCAGCGGCAGCACCTGAGCGATGAGCTGGACTGTTCGCGGCATCCCGTCGAAAGGGAAGGCAAATCCAGACAGCAGGATCGAGGGCAGCAACGTGAAGAACGCGAGTTGCATCGCCTGGAACTGCGTGGCCGCCAGAGTCGAGATCACCAGCCCGAGGCTTAGGGTCGCAGAGATGAACAGCAACGCCCCCGCGTACAGGTCGAGCAAATGCCCGTTCACCGGCACGTCGAACAGCAGAACGCCGACGCTGAGCACCACGGTGGTCTGGATCAGACCCACGCCCACATACGGCAGCAGCTTGCCGATCATGAGCTCCACGGGCTTGAGCGGCGTCATGATCAGCAGCTCGAGATTGCCGCGCTCGCGTTCGCGCACGAGGGCGATCGCCGTGAATAGCACCATCGTCATGTTGAGGATCACGCCGATGAGCGGCGGCACCACCTGCACGGCAGTGCGGCGCTCCGGGTTGTAGAGCGTCAGCACTTCGAAAGTGACCGGCGTCGCAGGGGCGACGGACTTGCGCGCCGGTACCGGCATCGAACCCAACGCACGCAGGGCACCTTCCAGACCGGGCTTGCCGCCATCGACGAGCAGCTGCGCGAGCGGTCGGTCCTCGCTGATGCGACGGCGCTCGAAGTCGGGCGGGATGTACACGCCGGCACTCACCTCGCCCGCCGTGATCAGCTCCTGCAACTGCGCAGCACCCGCCGGCCGGGCCACAACCTGCACCACCTGGCTGGCTTCCAGGTCGGTAATCAGCGCCCGTGAGGCGCTGGTGTTCGCAAAGTCCACCACGCCCGTCCGGATCTGCCGCACGTCGAAATTGATGCCGTAACCGAAGATCATGATCTGCACGAGCGGCAGCATCACGATCATCCCGATGGTGAGCCGGTCGCGCACCATCTGCCGCCGTTCTTTTGACGCGATCGCGAAGATGCGTGTCAATGTTGCCGGCAGCCTCATTGCTTTGCGTCACGCAGCGTCGCTGTGACGAATACGTCTTCGAGGTTCGCTTCGGTTGCCTGCACTTTCGCCAGCACATTGGCAGAATTGAGTCGCGCCTGAACCGCCGCAACCGGATCGCTACCGTCGCGATCGAACAGCGCATGCAGGCGCAGCCCGAGCTGCGCCGAGCTGCGCATTGCCGGCATCTGGCGCAGCGCCACGCGTGCAGCATCCATGTTCTGCGCCTCGATCTCCACGACGTGCAGCGGCAGATCCTGCATCAGCTGCTGCGGCGAGCCTTTCGCGACGAGTCGCCCCTGGTCGAGGATGGCGATGCCGTGGCAACGCTCAGCCTCGTCCATGTAGTGCGTCGACACGAGGATGGTCGCGCCGCGCCCGATGAGCGCGAACAGGCTCTCCCAGAAATCACGACGACTCTGCGGATCCACGGCACTCGTCGGTTCATCGAGCAGCAGCAGGGGCGGATCGTGCAGTGTTGCCGCTGCGAGCGCGAGGCGCTGTTTCTGGCCACCGCTGAGGGTGCCTGCGGCACGACCATAAAACTCCGCGAGGCGATACTCGCTTGTCACCGCCGCGATACGCTGGCGCGCATGCCCCGGCTCCAGCGTGAAGATGCGGGCCATGAATTCGAGGTTCTCCCGGACCGTGAGGTCTTCCCACAGAGAGAAGCGCTGGGTCATGTAGCCGATGCGGCGACGCAGAGCCTCGGCCTGCGCAGGGATGTCGTAGTCGAGCACGCGGATCGTGCCCTCGGTAGGCTGCAGAAGTCCGCACAGCAGGCGCATCGTGGTGGACTTGCCTGAGCCGTTCGGACCCAGGAAGCCGAAGATCTCGCCGCGCGGCACGTCGAGGTCCAGACCGTCCACAGCGGCGACGCCAGCGAAGCGTCGCACCAGCCCGCGCGTGCGCACCGCGAGCCCAGCTGTCGCGTTCAATGGATGTGCGCTTCCAGCGGCACGCCGACGGGCAGGTTGCGGGCGCTGTCGGGAAGGTCGATCTCGGCAACGTAGGCGAGCCGGCCGCGATCTTTCTGGGTGAGCGCGAAGTACGGCGTGAAGCTGGCTTCACCTGCGATGTAACGCACGGTACCGGTAAACGTCGCCTCGATCCCGTCAACCTTCACGCTCACCTGACTGCCCGGGGAGACGCGTGCGCGCAGCGCCTCGGGAACGTACACGCGCGCGAAGCTGAGCTCGCTCGCGAGCAGCACCGCCACCGTCGCGCCTTTGGCCGGTCGCTCACCCGGCCGGAATGGCAACGCCTCGACGCGCGCGTCCTGAGGGGCGAGGACCGTTAGCCGCGCAAGGTCGATCTCCGCCACCTGCAGCCTTGAATCGGCCGCCGTGAGGGCCGCCCGCGCCTGATCGAGCTCTTCGACCCGAGTGCCTTTGAGCAGAGCCGCGAGGACTGCCTGCGCCTCCCGCCGGATCGCCGCCGCACGGTCGCGCACTCCGCGCTGCGAGTCGAAATCGGACTGGCTGATGGCTCTGGACTGCTGCAGATTCGCCAGCCGCTGGAATTCGCTCTGGGCGCGCTGCAGATCGGCATCCGTCGCGTCGAGCCGAGCGCGGGCCTCGAGGATCTCCTCGCCGCGCGGACCGTTCACCAGCCCACTGAGCCGATGCTTCGCCTGTGCCACGTCAGCCGCTGCGGTGTCACGCTGCGAGCGCGCCTGCGCCGCATCGAGCTGGACAACCACCTCACCCTTCTTCACCAGATCGCCTTCGCGCACTGCCAACTCCAGCACCGGCTCCGGCGCGTTGGCCGCGAGTTCCAGGCGATGGCGCTCCAGCGTGCCGACCATGACCACGTCGCCAGTCTCGCGACCACAAGCCGCGAGCAACAGCAGGGTGAAGACCGCAATGAGCAAAGGCATGCGATATTGTGGCACGGACGACCATGTCCTCGGAGCGTAGCAGGATCCGCTTTTTTTCATCGTTTTATCAATCACTTCAGCGCGTTATTTAAGGAAATATTTGACTCACACCACCAGCAGTGATCTGCACGCGATCGTACTTGCCGCAGGCGCATCGACGCGCTTCGGCTCGGCCAAGCAGCTGGTACGAATCGACGGTCGCCCGATCCTGCACTCAGTGGTTGCCAATGCAGTGGACGTTGCCGGACATTCCACGACAGTGGTACTCGGCTCGAGTGCGGCCGAACTGTCGGGCCTGCTGCGCCATTCGCCGGCGTCCGTCATCGTGAATCGTGATTGGGCCGAAGGGCTGGGCAGCTCCATCCGCTGCGCTGTGAAACATCTCCCCGGAAGCTGCGACGGCGTGCTGATCGTGCTTGCCGATCAGGTTGCGGTGACACGCGAAGATCTCATGCGCCTTGCTGGCGCCTGGCGTCGCAATCCGGAAGCGCTCATCGCCGCAAGCTACGCGATGGGCGTCGGTGTGCCGGCCATCTTTCCGCGCTGGTGCTTCGCTGCTCTCGGCGAGCTGCACGGCGACCACGGCGCGCGCGTACTGTTGCACAGGCACCAGGATCGTCTGCAGCGCGTGCCGATGAGCAACGCCGCAGTGGACATCGACACGCCGGAGGACCTGCTCGCGGTGGTGGCAAAGCGTCGGCGTTTCGAGGCCCCACCGGGCTGAATCACATGAGCTCGGCGCGGACCTCCGCCTGCGTCAGCAGCTTCACCGCCACGGGCTTTGCATTCCAGATCTCCTCTGCGTACTGGCTGATCGTTCGATCGGAGGAGAACATTCCCGAGCGCGCCACGTTGAGAATGGACATGCGGGTCCAGTGATCGCGCTGCATGTACGCCTCGCTGACCGACTGCTGGCAATCCACATATGACTGGAAGTCGGCCAGCAACATGTAGGGATCGTGATAGACAAGCCCATCCACCAGCGGCCGGAACTGCTGCGTGTCGCCGCGTGAGAAGAAGCCATCGCGCAGCAGATCGAGCACGGCGCGCAACTCGGCGTTGGCGTTGTAGAACTCCATCGGCCGATAACCGGAGGAGCGCAGGTCGAACACTTCCTGCACCGTGAGACCGAACAGGAAGAAATTCTCTGCGCCCACCTGCTCTCGGATCTCGATGTTGGCCCCGTCCATCGTGCCGATGGTCAACGCACCGCCCATTTGAAATTTCATGTTTCCGGTGCCGGATGCTTCTTTGCCGGCCGTGGATACCTGCTCGGACAGATCCGCCGCGGGGTACACGCGCTGTGCGTTCGTGACGTTGAAGTTCGGGAGGAACACGACCTTGATCCGGTCGCGCACCTGCGGATCGCGATTCACGACATCGCCGATTGCGGTGACGAGTTTGATCATCAGCTTGGCCATGTGATAACCGGGGGCCGCCTTCCCGCCGAAGATGAAAGTACGCGGCGGAATATCGAGCTTCGGATTCGATTTCAGGCGGTGGTACAGCGCGATGATGTGCAGCGCATTCAAGTGCTGGCGCTTGTATTCGTGGATACGCTTGACCTGCACGTCGTACAACGAATCCGGATCGATGGTGATGCCAGTGCGTGCGACGATCAGTTCGGCCAGCGCGACCTTGTTGGCGCGTTTGATGTCGCGCCACTGCGCGCAGAAATTCGGATCCTGAACCAACGGCTCGAGACGGCGCAGCTCATCGAGGTTCTTCACCCAGCCGCTGCCAATGCTGCCCGTGATCAGCTCGGCAAGCTTTGGATTGGACAGCGCGATCCAGCGACGAGGCGTGACGCCGTTGGTCTTGTTGCTGAACTTGTGCGGCCACAGATCGAAAAAGTCCTTGAGGACATCGGCCTTCAGTAGCTCAGTGTGCAGGGCGGCGACGCCATTGATTGCATGCGAGCCCACGCTCGCGAGATTCGCCATACGCACGTAGCGCTCGCCGGACTCATCGATGAGCGACATGCGCGACAGGCGCTGCTCGTCGCCGAAGAAGCGCAAGCGCACCTCATCGAGAAAGCGCGCGTTGATCTCGAAGATGATCTCGAGATGACGCGGCAGTGAGCGCTGGAACAATGGCAGCGGCCAGCGCTCGAGGGCTTCGGGCAGCAGCGTGTGATTGGTGTAGGCGAACGTGTTCTTGACAATCGACCAGGCCTCTTCCCAGCCCATCGCGTGATCGTCCAGCAGCAGGCGCATCAGTTCGGCGACCGCGATCGAAGGGTGCGTGTCATTCAGTTGCACCGCGAATTTGTCGTGGAAGCGCGTCAGCGGAATCTTCTGCACGCGCAGGATGCGGATCATGTCCTGCAAAGAGGCGGACACGAAGAAATACTGCTGCTCCAGGCGCAACTCCTTGCCCTGGATCTGCTCGTCATTCGGGTAGAGAACCTTGGTGAGGTTCTCCGAAGTGATCTTCTGCGTGACGGCACCATAGAAATCGCCACGATTGAATGTGCCAAAATCGAACGACTCTGGTGCCTCGGCTTTCCACAAGCGCAGGGTGTTCGCGTTGTTGGTGTGATAACCGAGGATCGGCGTGTCGTAGGGCACGCCATTTACGATGTGATGCGGCACCCAGCGCGTGCGCATGCGACCTTGATCGTCGGTATATTTTTCGGTGTAGCCGCCGAGCTTTACTTCGACGCTCCACTCCGGCCGCGCGAGCTCCCACGGATTTCCAAAGTGCAGCCACTTGTCGGTCTTCTCGACTTGCCAGCCGTCCTGCATTTCCTGCTGGAAGATGCCGAACTCGTAGCGGATCCCGTAACCCATGCTCGGGATGCCGAGGGTGGCCAGGGAGTCAATGAAGCAGGCTGCAAGGCGCCCGAGACCGCCGTTGCCGAGGCCGGGCTCGTCTTCCTGCGCCAGCAGCGAGTCGAAGTCGAGGCCGAGATCGTTGATAGCCTCGCGCACATCGTTGTAGATGCCGAGGTTGACGAGATTGTTGCCGAGATGCGGCCCCATCAGGAATTCGGCGGACAGATAACACACCGTCCGCGAGCCCTTGTTGGTATAGGCAGAAGCTGTGCTGATCCAGCGCTGCATGATGCGGTCGCGGACCGTGAACGCCAGGGCTTGGTAGTAGTCTTTCTGGGTCGCAAGCGTGGGGAACTTGCCCTGTACGTAGAAAAGGTTGTCGAGAAAGGCGTGCTTTAGCGACTCCTTGCTCAAGGCGATGCGGTCATCGGCGAGGCTCAGTGCCGGGACCGTCTGGGTAGAGCCGGTGGAGGTCGTGAAGGTCGTCGTCATCGGAGCCGGGCCTGGAGTCATGGAGTTCGCGCTCATCTGGTTACCTCGCGTCATACGACGCGCTATCGATTGTTCAGTGCAAGTTCCGTGCTGCCGGCACGCAGGTGAGGACGCGGCAGCAGCGGTCGCTGCGGCAACCGGTTCGCACTCGCCGGAGGCGCCCTGCGCCGTACCGGTGCATCCCGGGAGGGCCAGTGGCAATACCGCAGCCCAGCTTCGCTATGATACCCATGTGGATCAAGTACCCAACCTCAGCCTCGCGAATTACACGAACGGCGATTCGGCGTCTCGCGTCCTGCGCGATCATCCGGTCTCCAACGATCTGTTGGGCGAGGCGTATCCACAGAGTATTGCGTTGTTTGCATTGCCTGAGGCGGTCAAGCGTCGCCAGGTGGGCGGTCCGCGCGGCCGTATCCCTGGAGGCGCTGACACCGGGGCTGACATTGCCGCTCGATTTCTTCTAGCCGCTCACCGAGGACAGCAACTCCGTGCTGCGGCTCGCACACTACCCGCCGGTCCCGCCCGCCGCAGACTCGAAGGGGGTGCGCGCTGCCGCACACGAGCACATCAATCTGCTCACGCTGGCTCGCGCGCCCCACCAACGATGCAATCCCAGCGGCCACGCATCGCGTCGTGAATCCATCGGGTCCGAACGTCAGCCGCTACTCCATCCGTTTCTTTAAGCATCCCGATTCGAATGTGCTGCCGAGCTGCCTGGCGTCCTGTGTTGGTGACGGTGCGAAGTATCCGGACATCGAGGCTGGCACGTTCCCCAAGCAACGCCTTCAGGAAATCGACTTGCTGAAGAAGAGTTGAGCAGAAAATTGGAGGATAGTAGGTCGATGACGAAGAGCACCAAAGGTCACATCCGGCTGACGTCGCACTCATCGGGCGGCAGCAAACCGCATCCGTTTCCCGTCGTCTGGGGTGCATCGTCCGCGCGCGAACGTGGGCCGATCATAGGTTCCATTAATGCGGGTGCGCAACGCAACGTCATCGGCGCGCACGGCGGCTCGTACGCGGTGTATCGCGCGCTCGCAGTTTCCTCCGGTGCGCTCGATCCGGTCGCCCGCGCCGACTACACCGACACCAGCCCGCTGATCGACATCGGTCCGCATCCGCAGTGGTCCGGCAAGGACAGGATCGTCTCGCTCGATCCGTGGGGCCACAACATCACCACTGATTTCAGGGAAGAAATCGCCGCGGGCATCGACATCCGTCCGACCATCGCCATCACCAAGGCACGGCTCACGGTGCCTGAGATCCGTGATGCGGTGGAAGCCGGGCGTTTGAAAGAGGACGGGGAGATTCTGCATGCGGGGGGCGAAGTCTCGGTCATCAAGGCTGCGCTCGATCCGGTGTGGTACCTGCCCGGCGTCGCCGAGCGCTTCGGTGTGAAAGAAGCGGCATTGCGTCGCACTTTGTTCGAACAGACCGGCGGCATGTATCCCGAGCTCGTCACGCGCAAGGATCTGCACGTGCTGTTGCCGCCCATCGGCGGCATCACCATGTACATTTTCGGGGACCCCGCTGCGATGACTGATCCTCAACGCAAGCTCACCTGCCGCGTGCACGACGAATGCAACGGATCAGACGTGTTCGGCTCGGACATCTGCACCTGCCGCCCGTATCTTGCGCATGGCATAGAGGAGTGCGTGCGCGAAGCCCAGCAGAATGGCGCGGGCCTCATCGTGTACAACCGCAAGGAAGGTCGCGCGCTTGGCGAAGTGACCAAGTTCCTCGTGTACAACGCGCGCAAGCGCCAGATAGGCGGTGATCAGGCCGCGACGTATTTCGCGCGCACCGAGTGCGTGGCCGGCGTACAGGATGCGCGCTTTCAGCAGCTGATGCCCGATGGGTTGCACTGGCTCGGCATCACACGCATCGATCGACTCGTGTCGATGTCCAACATGAAATACGACGCGATCGTCGGCTCCGGCATCGGAGTGGGCACACGCGTACCGATTCCACCCGAGCTCGTGCCGGGCGATGCGAATGTCGAACTTGAGGCGAAGAAGGCGGCAGGCTACTTCACCGAAGCTCCCAGGGTCTCTTCCGTCGGCGATGTCGTGGGCCGTGACCTCAAAGACTACTGAGTCCTCACAAGCCACGGCTGCCGCACGTCAGCTGCTTTCAGCTGCGATGGTGCGCGCCCGCGCGCACCAGATGCTGGACCTTGCCCGCGCCCACGTGCTGGAAGACTGGCGCGTCGATGACGCGCGCCTGCATTCCACTTCGAAGTACGTAGCGCAGGTGGTGCGCGAACGCTACCCGCAGCTCGATCCGCCGTTCCATGCTCGCTGGCGCCATTTCGTGTTCAACGGCCGCGACCTGTGGTTGGAGATTGATGAAGGCCGTGACTATCCCGGCGTCGAGGCACGCACGCGCAGCGCGTTCGATCTGGCAATCACATCCGTGCTGCTGGATGCCGGAGCCGGCCCGGACTGGCGCTACCGTGATGAGCAGACCGGGTTCGTGGTCGGCAGGTCCGAAGGTCTCGCCCTCGCGAGCCTGCGCTGGTTCGAGCGCGGCGGCCTGTCGGATGATCCATCCGACCACCTGCGCGCGGATGCGGCGAAGCTGGAGCGAATCGATGTCGCAGCGTTGCAGGACGCTCTGCAGGTCACACGCGACAATCCGCTCACTGGACTGGAAGGTCGTGCCGCCCTGCTCAATCGGCTCGGCGCCGCGATGAACTCGCGTGCGGATCTGTTCGCTCGCGAGGACAGTCCGCGCCCCGGCGGGCTGTTCGACGCGCTCATGGTGCGCGCCTCCGATGAGCCCGGCGGCGCGCTACCCGCTACGGCGATTCTTGATTTCGTCCTCGATGGCTTCGGCAGCATCTGGCAGGACCGCCCGGTCCTCGCGAACCTCGCGCTCGGCGACTGCTGGCCGCACCCGGCGCTGCAGTCAAGCGGGATGCAGCCCGCGCAAGGCTACGTGCCCTTGCACAAGCTATCGCAGTGGCTCAGCTATTCGCTGATCGAACCCCTGCAGCAGTCCGGTCTGCGTGTGCTCGACACCGACTCACTCACGGGCCTCGCCGAATACCGCAACGGCGGACTGCTCATTGACATGGGTGTGCTCGTGCCGCGCAATCCCGCCGATCTCACGGCGACCCACTCCGTCGGCTCACCGCTGGTCGTCGGCTGGCGCGCCCTTACCGTTGCGCTGCTCGACGAGCTCGCGCCGTTGGTGCGCGCCGAGCTCGGCGTGAGCGTGAGCGTTTTCCCCCTAGCCTGCCTGCTCGAAGGCGGCACCTGGGCGGCCGGTCGCAAGATCGCTGCCGCAAAGCGCCCCGGCGGCGTACCGCCATTGACGATCACAAGCGACGGGACGGTGTTCTGATGGATAAAGTCACAGTAGTCGATCACCCGCTGGTGCAGCACAAGCTCACGCTGATGCGCAACAAGGAGACTTCCACCAAGGGATTTCGCCAGCTCACGCGCGAAGTCGCACAACTACTCTGCTACGAGGTGACTCGCGATCTGCCGCTCGCCGACGTACAAATCGAAACGCCGATGCAGCCAATGGTGGCACGCGAGCTGTCTGGCAAGAAGCTGGTGCTCGCACCGATCCTGCGCGCAGGAATGGGCCTGCTCGACGGCATGCTCGATCTCGTGCCTGCTGCGCGCGTCTCGCACATCGGTATCTACCGCGATCCCGATACGCTCGAAGCAGTGGAGTACTACTTCAAGTCACCCCACGATCTGTCTGAGCGCCTGGTGATAGTGATCGATCCGATGCTCGCCACCGGCGGCACAGCGGTCGCTGCAGTCGATCGGCTGAAGGAGCATGGCGCGGTAGATCTGCGCCTGGCTTGCCTGCTAGCAACGAAGACCGGCATCGCCAATCTGCAGGAGCATCATCCCGGCGTACCGATCTGGACGGCCTCGATCGATCCTGAACTGAACGATCACGGCTACATCTTGCCGGGACTCGGGGATGCGGGAGATCGGCTGTACGGGACGCGCTGACTATTCGTTCGCGTCGAGCGGCAACACCAGGCCGGGTTCATACGCGCGCACGACCATGTCAGCCCAGGCCAGCAGATACGGTGAGCTGCGAGACCTGCGCCATGGTGGGAAATTGCGACTCATGAACGATCGCGCCGCGCAGAGGCCCATCGCGCTCGCGATTGCCCTCGGCAAGCCAGGCGATGTTTTCGGTGCGGTCGAATATCATCCCGCGGGCCGCAAGGCCGATGCGTAATTTAACGTTGCGGCGCCGAACCGGTCGTCGAGTCGCGGCATCATGATCAGCGTGCGCATGACACGCTCGCGATAGCTGCAAGCGCTCTGCAGCAAGTTGGTGGTATTGCCGGCGATCTTCGTCGAAGAATAGGAATGCAGCCTGGCCATGGGCGCACCCCTGGGAAAAGCAGCAACAATCCCAGCGCGCCCCAAAAAACCTCAGTTGCGCAGCGACTGGACCAAACCGCACGATGATCCGCCGCCAACAATAACCCGACGGATGCCCCCACCATACAGAGGAAATGATCTCGTCATGCGGCGCGTGCCGGCACGTGATGATCGAACCAGGTGGGCCGAAACTCGGCGTCGTGCAGGCAATTGTACAAGGCGGCTACGTCGAAACCACCGCAACTGCCCTTCAACCGGGAGTTTTCCGCTTCGGTTGAATGGCCGTCACTCGATTCCGTCACGTCGAGCATCCGACTGCATATGCACGACACCTCGCGATGAAATGGGCACGCGTCGCACCGCATAGCAGAATTGATTCTCCAGCGACGGATCGATCCGCCGCAGGATCGAGACCAACAGCCGGTCAATGATCGGGAACACCAGGGACTGGCAGTAACGAACCCGGATATCCAGCACATTGGCCTCCTGTATACTCAGTCCGCTGCGCGGTCCTTCGTCGATATCCCGAAATTCGAGCGAATCGTTGCGGATCACCTCGACGCCATCCAGGCGCTCACCGAAGTCATCGAATGCAGCAGGTCCAGGATTGACGATCTGCAACTTTGCAAACAGGAGCGTGTCGGCCAACGATCGCGCGAATGCCTCGCCTGAAATCGTCACCGCATTGCCTGCGTCGATCTCCTCGGAACTGCGCGCGTGCAGCGGCATCAGCCCTCGGGCTAGGGCTATGATCATCTTCGCCTTGCTGGCCTGCTCGAATGAACCAGCCCTTGCCGCCATGAAAGTTGCATGGTTCACAATGTTCTTCGCACTCAGCAACACCGCAGTCTGCATGATGGCCATCGTGAACGGGAACAACGCGAACAACGCGACGACATAAAACTCGACCAATGCCGCACCGCCGGCGAACCGGCTATTGAGCGGTGGTCGATTCAACATGGCCGAAGGCGATCGCCGACCCGGATCCCGAGCTTCCTGGCGACGCCGGTGGTGAATTCCCACACAGCATCTGCATCTTCGGCCCGAACCATCTGCCAGGGCGGCAATTCATGAACGATTTCCACGACCACGCCGTTGCTGTCGCAGAAGAGCACGTCGATCGGATACGTCAATCCAAAGGTATGCACCGCCTTGCATGGACGCAGGAGAAACGCCGTTTCATGATCGAGGCGTCGACGGAACAGCAGACCTCGCGCCCGCTCCAGAAGTGATTCGCAGATGCAGACCTGCAACCTTATGCGGTGACGATTGTGCTCGACTCGTTGGATCATCATGCGTTCAAATCTCCCATGAGACGGACCACGATGGGGAATCCGATCACGATGAAGGTGCAGGGAAAGATGCAGAGGATGAGTGGTCCGAGCATCTTGACCGGCGCCTGCATGGCGAGCTTCTCCGCCGCGGCGAACCGTTCATTGAGTCGTTGCTCCGTCTGGGCACGCAGTATCGAGCCAAGACTCATTCCCGAGTTCTCGGCCTGGATCAGCGCGTTGGTAACGGTGGTGAGCGACGTCATATCGTAGTGGGCAGCGGCGGAGGCCAGTGCGTCGCGGCGCGAGCGACCGGAACGAACATCGCTCAGCACGCGCTCGAACATGCGACGCAGAATGCTGGGTGGTGCCTTCTCGACGGCGATTCGCATGGCGCTCGTGAGAGATCCTCCCGACTCTACTGCCAGCGTGAGCAGATCAAGATAGGCCGGCAGGTCGCGCAGAAGCGATGCGCGCCGGGAGGCGACGAGGTCGTGCAGCCACAAGCCAGGCAAGACGAAGGCAATCGCCACCACAGCCGCCGTCAACACTGCATCACCCGAGGACAGGGGGGTCAGCGCCAGCCAGGTGCAAGAACCCAGCGCCAGACCATATAGCGCGCGCACGCCCAGCCACTGCTGCACCGAGACTTGCTGCTCAAGCTCTGCTTGACGCAATCGGACTGTCCATACGCTATTCAGTCGTCTCGGCAGCAGCGGCATCGTAAAGTGACCCAGGATCTCCGCGATGCGTCCCGCTCCGAGCAGCATGAGCGGAAGCCTGCCACGGCGCACACGTGCAACGCGTGGCACGGCGCTCGTAACTCGCAGTAGCCAGACCACGAACGACGCCAACGCGATCGAGACAGCTCCGGCGCAAACACCGAGAATGAGTGGCAGGTTCCAGAACAGCGTCATACGTCGATGCGCACGATGCGGCGGATCACGAAGAACCCGGCCAACTCCAGCAGCACGATTACGGACAAGGCGCACCAGCCAAGTGGCCGCAAGAACATCTCGCGCATCACCACCGGCTCCATGATCAGTAGCGCCATGAAAAGCAGGATTGGCAGCAGGCCCACGATCCACCCCTGCAGGAGACCCTGCGAGGTCAGCGCACGAATCTTGTTTTCCATCGCGAGCCTGCGTCGCATGGACTCTGCCAGTCGCTCCAGGGTCTCACCCAGATTGCCTCCGAGTTCGCGTGCCACCCGGATCGCCGTGGCGAACAGTGCATAGTCGGCAGTCGGAACCCGTGCCCCTAGCTCGCTCAGCGCACGGTCGAACGGCATGCCCAGACGTTGTTTGCGCGTAAGGAGTTGGAACTCCTGGGTGATGGGCGCGGGCTGGTGCTCGGCAAGCTGAGCGATTGCCTGCGTGAGGCCCTGCCCCGAACGCAGCCTTCCCGCCAGCAATAACATCGCGTCGGGCAGCTGATGGGTCAGCCTGTGCTGGCGACTCGCCCGCATCCTGCTCCACGCCATGCGCGGAATCAGCAGCACGAGCAGGCTGAGCACCACCGACAAGAGTAGCGGCGCACCGAGCAATAGTGCCACCACGAGAACGGCGAACATGGCTGCAGCCGAGAACCGTGCTATGCGGGCCGGCTCGATGAAGATGAAAATGTCGGCAAACCTCTGCTTTGCAGCCTGTTCGTGCGCCTGATGCAACTTCCTCGCCGCGACCGACGTCAAGTGCCACGCAGTCGGTACGATAAGCGCGAGCCCTGTTGCGAACGCAGCAGCCACCAGGTTCAGCATGCGCGCGCCAGCGCCGACTGTGCGGCCTCCTTGCGGTCGAACAGGCTCACGTCGACCGTGGCGCCGGCCTCGATGATTTCCTCGTAAAACACTGGAACCTGCCCACAGCCGGAGAAAACCCCCTGCACGTTGCCGGACGAATCGGTGCCGGTCCTGTTGAAGCGAAACAGATCCTGCGTTTGCACCGTGCCGCTCTCCACTCCGGTCACTTCGGTGATGCGACAGATCTTGCGTGAACCGCAGGGGAAGCGTGCCTGCTGAACGATGATGTCTATGGCACTGGCCATTTGCTCCCGAATGGCAGTGATGGGCAGATCCATCCCGCTCATCAGGACCATCACCTCGATGCGCGACAGCACGTCACGGGGTGAATTGGCATGCGCGGTAGTAAGCGAACCGTCGTGGCCCGTATTCATCGCCTGCAACATATCGAGCGCCTCCCCACCACGGCATTCGCCGACCACGATCCGATCAGGGCGCATGCGCAGCGCATTGCGCACCAGGTCACGGATGGATACGAAACCCTTGCCTTCCAGATTGCGCGGGCGTGCCTCAAGGGAGACCAGATTCTCGTGATCCAGCTGCAGCTCGGCTGCGTCCTCGATGGTGACCACTCGCTCGGCTCCGGGAATCAGTTTTGACAGGACATTCAGTAGTGTCGTCTTCCCGGATCCCGTGCCACCGGAAATGACGACGTTCCTGCGTGACTGCACCGCAAGCCGGAGGAATTCCGCCATGGCGCCGGATAACGCGTCACGTTGCAGAAGGTCGTCGAGTTCGAGCCGCGTACGGGCGAACTTGCGAATCGTCACGGTGGGCCCCCGCAGAGTGAGAGGCGCTATCACGATGTTGACGCGCGACCCGTCCAGCAGTCGCGCATCGACCATGGGTGAGCCTTCATCCACGCGCCGCCCCGTTGGCATCAGCATCCTTTCAATGACTCCGTTCAGTGCTTTGACTCCGCTGAAGCGAACGTCCACTCGTCGCAACCGACCAGCGCGCTCGACAAACACGTTGTCGGGTCCGTTGACCATGATCTCCGACACGCTCTCGTCGGCGAGCAGATCTTCGAGCGGGCCCAGCCCCACTGCTTCCTCGAGCACGAGTTTTTCGAAGGCGCAGCGGTCCAGATCGACCGGAAGTGCGCGATGCGAGACGATGTCCGTGATGAGCTGGCGCGCAAGACTGCGCAGTGCTGCATCGCTCATCAGGCTCACATCGTTGCGGCGCAAGTCGAGCGCTTCGATAAGTTGATCGTGCACCACCCGGGCGAGTTGGGCGAAGACTGCGGCGATCATCGTGATACCCCAGGGGCCGTGGGGGTGCTGTTCAGCCGTTCACGCCCCGCACTCACCTTGTCGGCCTGCTCAGCGCTTGCATCCTCCGGTCCCGGCACGCCGGCTTGCACGGTGCGAGGTGTGATGAGCACGATCAATTCGCTGTGTTGCTGGCGTCGCTTGCGACTGCCGAACAGTCCGCCCACCGCAGGTACCTTGCCCAGACCAGGAACGTACTGGCGCTCGTTGCTGCTGCTGCGCGCCGTGAGACCGGCGATCACGATGGTTTCGCCGGCATGCATGTTCACGCTGGCGGTCGACTTGCGCTTCAGAAAGCCCGGGTAGCTCTGCACTCGGATGGAATCATCGATCTGACTGATCTCCGCTTCGACCTCCGCATATATCGCACCGCTGCCATCCGCGCGGGGGCGTACATTGAGAATAATTCCGTATTCCTTGTATTCCACATTGGTAGAGCCGCGACCATCCACCACGGGGATCGGGATCTCCCCGCCGGAGACGAAGCGTGCTTCGCCGCCACTTCGACAGCTCAAGGTAGGTTCGGCGACGATCTCCGCCATCCCTTGCTGTTCGAGCAGGTCGATGCGTGATTCGATTGCCGTTGTCCAGCCGAGATAGGCTGCGGCGGGTGACACCCTCCCGGGCAAGGCAACAGTTCCGATGCCACCAGGCACTGCATCATCGGCGGGCCGGACCCTGAAGTACGGATTGGTCTTCAGATCAGCGATCAATCCGGCGGATGGCCCGTTGATGGCGCTGTCCCAACGGATGCCGAGGTCTCTCGCGGACGTGTTGCGCAACTCGACGATGCGCACATCCATCTGAATCATCGTCTCCCACCCCTGCTTGCCGATGAAATTGAGCACGACGCCGGGGAAACTTGCCGCAATCGCGACGGCACGTTCCCTGTCCGAATCACTGACCTGCAGGCCCTCGAGCGCGATCCGGTTCCCGGCAACTCGCGCTGTAATATTGCGGGTGCCTAGCAGGAGTGTGCGGATCTGTTCCAGACGACCCTCCAGATCGAGCTCGGTGACCTGTACCGTCAGTTTGTGGCGGACACCACCCTTGAGCCAGAGCTGCACCGTGGTGGTTCCGGCTGCTTCTCCCAACAACAACAGTTCACCCGAATCGAGCGTCGAGATCGAAATCAACTTGCCATTGCCGATGGCGAGGCGCTGTACCCGCGCCTGCAGCAGACGGCTGTCGCCGACATACAGGTCGAGCTTCGTCGGAAGTGCGTTGTCAGCCCACGCCATCTGGATCGGCATGTACGCCAGAAGTGCGACGAACGCGCAACCCAGCGTCATTCCAGGACGAACAGCGCGGTTCACTGCAACAACTCTTTCTGCGGGGCGCTGCTCGTACTCGATGCGGAGAGCACCATCACACGACGTGCCCGCGCCACCGCACCACCCGCGCCACCGATGATGAGGTCCACGTAATCGGCAGTCACACCGCGCCGGGCGACTCCCCTGGCGTCCTCGCCCGCCGGCCTGAGCAAGGAGTTGGCGTCGAGATGAACGAAGCGCGCCGGGTCTAGATCGCTCGCGTTCCGGAGGACTGCCGTCAGGTCGCCGGTCTGCTGTGCGAGGACGATGCGGGCGGCATCATTGGGTGCGACATGGAGAGTCACCGTGACAAACTCGGATTCGACATCATGGTCCCTGTAGCCGGCATCTTTGAGCCGCGCTCGCTTCAACATGCGACCCGTCGCCAGAACACGTGCCGCTTGCAGCAGTGGTATGACCTGACGCGAACGTCCGTCGTCGCGCGTGGAGTACAGCAGATCGATGAGGTCCCCTGGTGTCAACAATCCGGAAAACGAATTCACCTCATCCACGGGAAACGTGACTGCACGTTGTCCCGACTCCAGACGCGTGGACAACACAGCCACCTCCTGAGGCTCCAGATCGGACCAAGTGAGCGGATCGCCCTTGCGCACTGCATGCGCGATACGTCGACCCGACAACGCGCCCGCGCGCTGCGCGCTCACACGGTCGCTCGACGCGAAGCGAACCGGCACGGCTCGCGCAGCCATGTCTCCTCTACCGAGAACCGTTCCTTCTGGCAGATCGGCTGCCGCGACGGCGATCCGCTCCGTAACGTACTGGCTGTTGAGGCGCCGCTCGACTGCGCTCGCTCGCGCCTCCAGGTAGCGGCCTGCGCCCCAGAACGATACTGCGCCGGTGAGAGCTGCAGTCAGGGCAAGAATCGCGTTCGCCGACTTGAGGCGCGGTGGAATTGTGAGCACGTCTACCTCGACTTCAGGAGATTGAAAGTAGAAAACTGCAGGTACGAAAGAAGCTGCGAAACGCGAACGCCAACTGCGCTGCGACGCTGTCTTCTTCGCCCGCAGGCATCAGCAGCGCAATTGTCAGGGCGGACGTGCAGAGCAGGTACTCGGCCGCCGCCTGACCCGCCTGCTTTGCGGGTCGCGCCCTCACTGCTCGCTCTGCATGTGGTTCATGACGACCACTGAACGCAATCCGGAAACACCGCCGCTACTTGATGCGGTCGCGACCACGGTGACCACCAGCGCACTCGTCGATCGCGACATCTCGATCGCCGCGGCTTCGCAATCGCGGACTTGCCAACCAAGCGTTCGCGCGCGCGAGCAGAGCCGCTGACGCAACTGGCCCGGTGGCAGCTTCGACCAGGCGACGTACTGCGTCCCGCGCAGGTTTTTGTCATTGGATTCGACGACGCTGGTGATGCGAGCGTCCGCGGCAAGACGCAGCGGAGCATCGGCGGTG
>JBDSRN010000077.1:0-4584 GCA_039929265.1 Steroidobacteraceae bacterium
CGAGGCTCTTGCCGCCGCGCGGCACGATGACGTCAATGAATTCGCCCATTTCCGCGAGCATCATGCCGACCGCCGCGCGATCGGTGGTCGGCACCAGCTGGATGCACGCAGGCGGCAGGCCTGCGGCCTCGAGACCCGCGACCAGACACGCGTGGATCGCGGCATTCGAACGCCGGCTCTCCGAGCCACCGCGCAGGATCACGGGATTCGCCGACTTCAGACACAGCGCGCCCGCATCGGCCGTCACGTTGGGGCGGCTCTCGTAGATGATGCCGATGACGCCGAGCGGCACCCGCACGCGCGCGATGTTCAGACCATTCGGACGCGTCCACTGCGCGATCACCGAACCGATCGGATCGGCCAGCGCGAGGATGTCCTCAAGCCCGCGCGCCATGGCCTCCACGCGCTTGTCGCTCAGCTCGAGCCGGTCGAGCAAGGCCGCGCCCAGCTTCTGCGCGCGCGCACCGGCCATGTCCTGCGCATTGGCCTCGAGAATCTCGGCGCGACGCTCGCGCAATGCCGCAGCAGCCGCACCGAGCGCGCTGTTGCGTGCGGTCGTGCTGCTCTCGGCGAGCGGCAGCTGCGCCGCGACCGCCGCGCGGCCCAGTCGTTGCATGGTGTCGCCGATATCGACGCCGCCGTGTTTCAAAACCGCTTCGCTCATTGGGGTGGCACTCGCTCTCTCAGGATCACCAGATCATCACGATGGATCATCTCGTCGCGACCGCGGAAACCGAGCAAGCCTTCGATGTCGGCACTGCGTCGGCCCATGATACGCGCGGCGTCGGAATCGGAGTACGCAGTGAGCCCGCGCGCCACCTCGCCGCCTTCGGGAGTGAGCACGCTGACTGTATCGCCGCGGTCGAAGCGCCCCAGCGCGCGCACGACTCCCGCAGGCAGCAGGCTCTTGCCGTCGAGCAACGCCTTCAGTGCGCCGGCATCGATCGTCATGGAACCCGACGGACGCAGCGTGCCGGCGATCCACTGCTTGCGTGCCGCCATCGGCGATGAGTTGGGTACGAACCAGGTGCAGCGCGCTCCGCTCTCGATGCGCTTCAGGGGATGCCGCTGATGCCCGCTCGCGATGCACATGTGCACACCAGCGGCCACCGCAATGCGCGCGGCCGCAATCTTCGTCGCCATGCCGCCGGAACCGACATCGGAATTCGACCGCCCGCCCATTGCCTCGATGTGCGGGGTTATGTCGAGCACCTTGGCGATGAACTGCGCGCCCGCGTCGTGATTCGGATCGGCGGTGTACAGCCCGTCGATGTCCGACAGCAGCACGAGGCAATCGGCGCTCGCCATCTGCGCGACCCGCGCCGCGAGGCGATCGTTGTCGCCATAGCGGATCTCGGTGGTCGCGACGGTGTCGTTCTCGTTGATTACCGGTATGGCACCGAGACCGAGCAATGCCTCGAGCGTGGCGCGCGCATTGAGGTAGCGCTGGCGCTGCTCGCTGTCCTCCAGCGTCAGCAGGATCTGCGCGACGTGGATGTCGTCGTTTTCCAGCAGCTCCTTGTACGCATGCGCGAGACGGATCTGACCCACGGCCGCGGCCGCCTGGCTCTCGTCGAGTCGCAACGGACCTTTGGGCAACTTCAGGTGACGACGGCCGAGGGCGATGGCGCCGGAGGAAACCAGGATGACCTGCTGGCCCCGTCGCCGCAGGCGCTTCAGATCCTCGACCAGCGACTCCAGCCAGGTACGGTTGAGCCGACCGGATTGCTGATCCACCAGTAACGCGGAGCCGACTTTCACGACGACGCGTCGCGCCTGCGTGAGCGGCGTCGTCGACCGAGCCTGGAGTTTGGATTTAGCCTGCATTGCGCGCGACTATAAGTGATGCCGAGCGTGCACGGCGAGCCGCAGGTCGTTGCCTGCCTCCCCGGCAACACCTAATATCCATCGCGACGCAGCGATTCCGCAGCGATTGTTCACGAGGGTGTCGAGTGGTCAGAGACTATCAGCCGGTTGCGGGACAGTGGTACGAGAACCTCGAAGAAGACGACAGCTTTCGCGTCCTGTCGGTCGATGAGGATGCCGAGCTCGTGGAGCTCGAATATCTCGACGGCGACATCGAGGAAATCGACATCGATGCCTGGCACGAAATGGACCTCGAGCGCATCAACGAGCCTGAAGGCTGGGCCGGTGCCGACGAAGAAGAGGACGATGACGATGACGAGGATGAAGACGAAGATGAGGATGAGGATGACGACTGGGACGATGACGATGACGAAGACCTTGATGAAGAGGACGACGAGCGCGACGGCTACTAGTTGAGCGACCCCGGCGCAGCGAGCTGGTATCACGAGAAGGAATCGGCCTGGCTGTATCGCAAGCTCGCGGCAGCCGAACCGCTCGTGCAACGTCGCCAGCTCTTCGAGGCGCTCGGCCACGCCGCCGAGCAGCAGGCTGAGCACTGGGCGCCCTCGCTCCACCCCAGACCCGTATACAAGGTGCGCCTGCGTGCGCGCATCGTCGCCGCGCTGCTGCGCGTGATCGAACCGCGCCACATGCGCGGCGTGCTCGCCGCGATGAAACTGCGCGGGCTTTCCGTGTACAGCGCGGCGCCGCTCGCCGCCGGCCATCTCATGCCAGTGACCGTCGAGGATGTCGGGCTGCGTCACCGTGGCACCGGCGGCAACCTGCGCGCCGCGGTGTTCGGCGTGAACGACGGACTCATCTCCAACACGAGCTTGCTCATGGGTATGGCCGGGGCAGGTGCCTCCTCGCAGCTCATCCTCCTGACCGGCACCGCGGGTCTGCTCGCCGGCGCGTTGTCGATGGCGGCAGGCGAATATCTCTCCGTGCGCTCGCAGCGCGAGATGTACGAGTACCAGATAGGGCTGGAGCGCGACGAGCTGGCCGAATATCCGCAGGAGGAAGCGGAGGAACTCGCGCTCATCTACGCGGCGCGCGGCATGCCGCTTGCGCAGGCGCGCGCGATCGCGCTGGACCTGGTAACGCGGCCCGCCGAGGCGCTCGATGCGCTCGCCCGCGAGGAGCTGGGGCTGGATCCTGACGGGTTGGGCGTGCCCTGGGGCGCCGCCATCGCATCGTTCCTGTCGTTCGGTGCCGGCGCCTGCCTGCCCCTGCTGCCGTTCCTGCTCGGTGCAACCGGCAGGAACGCGGCCCTCATAGCGGGAAGCATCGCAGCCGTGGCGCTGCTGGCGGTGGGCAGCATCCTGAGCCTGTTCACCGGTCGACACGCCCTGTGGGGTGCCCTGCGGATGCTGGGCATCGGTGCCTCGGCCGCCCTGCTCACCGGGTTGATCGGCAGGGCCTTCGGGCTGACCCTGAGCCCTTGATCAACACCTTGAATCCGAGCCAGAGTCCCCCATCCATGCCCTTGCGCAGAACCCTCCCGTCCTGCCCTGGTCGAAGTAACATGACGTATTCGTAATTCAGCAGAGTCATAGCAAATGAAGCGCATTTTCCTGTTCCTGGCCACAAACCTTGCCGTGATGCTGGTGCTCACCGTCGTGGTGCAGGTGCTCGGCCTCGACAAGTACCTCGCCGCCCGGGGCGGCAACCTGGGCGGTCTGCTCGCCTTCGCGGCCGTGTTCGGCTTCGGGGGTTCATTCATCTCCCTGTTCATCTCCAAGTGGATGGCCAAGCGCTCCATGGGGGTGCGGGTGATTACCGCGCCCGCAAATGCCGATGAGCGCTGGCTGGTCGATACCGTGCGCGGCCACGCGGAACAGGCCGGCATCGGCATGCCTGAGGTCGGCATCTTCGACTCGCCGCAGCCCAATGCCTTCGCGACGGGCGCGCGCCGCGATGCGGCGCTGGTCGCGGTGAGCACTGGCCTGCTGCGCAACATGCAGCGCAACGAGGTCGATGCGGTCATCGGGCACGAGATCAGTCACGTCGCGAACGGCGACATGGTCACCCTCACCCTGATCCAGGGCGTGATGAACACCTTCGTGATCTTCCTGTCGCGCATCATCGGCAACCTCGTCGACGCGGCCCTGTCGCGCGGCAACGAGAACCGCAGCGGTGGCGGCATCGGCTATTTCGCGGCGGTGATGGTCAGCCAGATCCTGCTCGGCGTTCTCGCCAACATGATCGTCATGGCGTTCTCGCGGCATCGCGAGTTCCGCGCCGACGCGGGCGGCGCCCGCCTTGCCGGCTCCGCCAACATGATCGCCGCGCTCGAGCGCCTGAAGTCGGGCCGCGACGAGGCAGCCGCCATGCCAGAGGGCTTGAAGGCATTCGCCATCAAGGACAAGTCGGGCAGTGGCCTCACCCGGCTATTCATGAGCCACCCGCCGCTCGAGGAGCGGATCGCGGCTCTGCGAGCGAGGCCTTGATTGGCCGGTCCGCATCCCGGACCGTCACTGCAACGTACTGGTGGGAAATCGACATCAACTACTACATCCTGAAAGTCCTCTCCTGGCTGGGAATCCTCTGCGACCTCAAGCCCATTCCGGTCGAGGTGCGCAAGCACCCGAGCCGACGCATGCCGCACCGCCGCTGAAGAGTCGGCTGTATCGGGGCGTCGTGCGTCATCGACGGCTCGCCCCGGTACGCAACGAGTTTCACTACCGCCTGTTCATGATGCTCGTCGATCTCGATGAG
>JBDSRN010000078.1:0-23323 GCA_039929265.1 Steroidobacteraceae bacterium
ATCCGCGAGCCGCAGGTGGTGCGGACTCCCGCACTGCAGAAGATGTCCTTGTGCAGGATCGGCACACCCGTGAGGGGCGGCGCCTTGCCGGCCGCAAGCCGCTGGTCCGCGGCGCGCGCCGCCTCCAGCGCCTGCTCGGCCGTGACGGTAATCAGCGCGTTGAGCGTGCCCTGGTGGATCGCGATGCGCGCGAGATAGCGCTGTGTCAGCTCGACGCTCGACACCTTGCGCGCCGCGAGGTCTGCCGCCAGCCCCGCGAGTGTGCTCTGCGTCACAGTTGTCATTCGATCACACGCGGTACCAGGTACAGACCCGCTTCCACCTGCGGCGCGTTGCGCTGATAAAGATCGCGCTGCGGGTCGCGCACGGGCTCGTCGGTGCGCAGGCGCTGCGACTGGCCAACGAGCGGATGCGCCATCGGCTCGATGCCCGATGTGTCGGCCTTCTCGAGTTCGCCGACGAGGGCGACAATGCTCGAAAGGCTCTCAACGTACACCGGAATCTCTTCTGCCTTGAGTTCCAGGCGCGCCAGCTGGGCGATGCTCTCGATCTGCTTGGGGGTCAGGCTCATCGGAATGGAGTCACAGGATCAGGAAAAATCAGCGCGGAATCATACACCTCGCCTTGCTGAATTTAACCGTGGTTGTTAGATTAGCCGCGCCTTTTTTCAGTGCTGATATAGGTCTACCGCCTCATGTTCAAACGCCTTCGAGGCTACTTCTCCAGCGATCTGTCGATCGACCTGGGAACTGCAAACACCCTCATCTACGTGCGCGGCAAGGGCATCGTGCTCAACGAGCCTTCGGTCGTTGCGGTGCAGGACGAACCCACGCGCGGTGGCAAGATCATTGTGGCCGTCGGAGCCGAGGCCAAGAACATGCTCGGCCGCACCCCCGGCCACATCAACGCGGTACGACCCATGAAGGACGGCGTGATTGCCGACTTCACCTATACCGAGAAGATGCTGCAGTACTTCATCAACAAAGTGCACGGCAACCGTTTCCTCAAGCCGAGCCCGCGCGTGCTGGTGTGCGTGCCGTTCGGCTCGACACAGGTCGAGCGCCGCGCGATCCGCGAGTCAGCCGAGGGCGCCGGCGCGCGCAACGTCGCGATCGTCAGCGAGCCGATGGCTGCGGCGGTCGGCGCGGGCCTGCCTACGCACGAGGCGCGCGGCTCGATGGTGCTCGATATCGGTGGCGGCACCAGTGAAGTCGCAGTGCTGTCGTTGAACGGCATCGTGTACGCAAACTCCGCGCGCATCGGTGGCGATCGCTTCGACGACGCGATAATGAATTACGTGCGCCGCAACTACGGCATCCTCATCGGCGAAGCCACAGCCGAGCGCATCAAGATCGAAATCGGTTCGGCCTATCCCGGCCAGACCGTGCGCGAGCTGTCGGTGAAGGGCCGTAACCTCTCCGAAGGTGTGCCGCGCAGCTTCACCCTGAACAGCAACGAGATCCTCGAAGCGCTGCAGGAACCGCTGCAGGGCATCGTCAGCGCCGTGAAACAGGCGCTGGAACAGACGCCACCGGAACTCGGTGCGGACGTTGCCGAACGCGGCATCGTGCTGACGGGCGGTGGCGCGCTGCTGCGCGACATCGACAAGCTGCTGATGGAAGAAACCGGCCTGCCCGTCGTGATTGCGGACGATCCGCTCACCTGCGTCGCGCGCGGTGGCGGTCGCATCCTGGAACTGATGGACGAACTCGGGCCCGGTCATTTCGGTCTCGAATAGGTAACGAGGGCCGCCTTGGCTGTACTCGGGGGCGGTTCCAATCGCTCACACTCAGGCCGGGATTCATCTCCGGGCTTTCGCTTCACGCTGTACGCGATTCTGTCCGTCGTCGTCATGTACTACGATCAGCGCGACAGCTGGCTCACGTCCCTGCGTTACTACCTTTCCGCGGCTGCGTATCCAGTGCAGGTCGCGGTCAGCTCGCCGCAGGCGCTGTACAGCTGGGGCACCGAGAGCTTCCAGAGCCGTAAATCCCTGCGCGCAGAGAACGATGCTTTGCGCGTTCGCGAGCGCGAACTGTCGCTCAACCAGATGCGCTTCGCTGCTCTCGAAGTGGAGAACGCGCGCCTGCGCGCGCTGCGCAATGCGCTGCCTCCCGTGGCTGAGCGCTCGCTCGTCGCGGAGGTCGTCAGCGTGGAGCTCAATCCCCTGCGCCAGCGCCTGCTCATCAACAAGGGCGAGCGTGACGGCGCCGTGTTCCGCCGCCAGGCGGTGGTCGACGCGCGCGGCTTGCTGGGGCAGGTCGTGCGCGTCGGGCCCTGGAGCGCGGAGATCATCCTGATTACCGACCCCGAGCACGCCGTGCCGGTGGAAATCGTGCGCAACGGGTTGCGTTCGATCGCGGTCGGCGCCGGCAACTCGGGCGAACTGCTGCTGCCGTACCTCGCGGTGAACTCGGACATCAAGCCGGGCGACCTCCTTGTCACCTCCGGCCTCGGTGGCGTGTTTCCGGCGGGCTATCCCGTCGCCAAGGTCACGGGGATCAAGCGCGATCCGGTGCTACTGCTCGCGCAGGTGCGCGCCCAACCACTCGCAACGCTCGAACGCGACCGCGAAGTCATGCTGCTGTGGTTCGCGCAGAACCATCCGGCGTCGCCGTCGCGTGATGATCAGAAGACGGGCCTGCCCGCCAATCCGAACGACGTGCTGCGCGTGCTCACGCCGGCTGCAGCCGAAGCTGCCGCGGCGAATCCGCGCAAGGCGCAACCCGACAAGGATCCCGAATGATCCTTGGCGGGCGCGAATCGCGACTCATGATTCTCACGACCGTCGTGATCGCGATGGTGCTGTCCGTGCTGCCGCTCCCGCCATGGCTCGTCATCGTGCGGCCTGCGTTTCTGGTGCTCGTGGTGCTGTACTGGTCGAGCATGACGCCGCACGCCTTCGGGATCTTTCTCGGCTGGCTCAGCGGCCTCGCGATAGACGTGTTCCAGGGCGCGCAGCTCGGCGAACATGCCCTCGCGCTATCGTTCATCACCTATCTCGCCGTGCGGTTCCACCTGCAGGTGCGCGCCAAACCGATCTTCGAGCAATCGATCTTCGTGTTGATCGCGCTCCTCCTGTACGAAACGCTGTTGTGGTGGATCGACGGCTGGAGCGGTCATGCGCTCAACAGCCCGACTCGCTGGGTGCACGCGCTCACGGGCGCGTTGATCTGGCCCATCGTCGTCGGCGTCCTCGGACGCACTCACTCGCCGCGGTAGCCCATGGCACGCGGCGTACATGTAAAAAACCACCACGACGAGCAGCGGATCTTTTTGAACCGCACTCTGGCCGCGACGCTCGTGATAACGGTACTGGCGATCACGCTCGCCTCGCGCCTCGTGCTGCTGCAGGTGGCGCGACACGACTACTATCTCGAGCTTTCGCAGGGCAATCGCGCACGCATCGAGCCTATCCCTGCCAATCGCGGGCTGATCCTCGATCGCAACGGCAAGGTGCTCGCCGAGAATCAGCCCGCCTATCAGCTCGAGCTGATCCGCGAGCAGGTGCCCGATCTCAAGGCGACGCTCGCGGGTCTCGCAGATCTCGGGCTCATCGCTCAGGACGAAGTGGAGGACACGCGCCGGCTCGTGATGTCGCGTCGCGGTTTCGAGGGCGTCCCCATCCGCCTGCGCATGGGCGAGGAGGAAATCGCGAAGTTCGCGGTGCATCGGCACGAGTTTCCCGGCGTCGACATCCGCACGCGCCTCACGCGCTTCTATCCAAACGGCGATCTGGCAGTGCATGCGCTCGGGTACGTCGCGGCGATCGGAGAAGCGGATCTCCCACGTATCGATCGCGCCGCGTATGCCGGCACCACGCTGATCGGCAAGCTGGGCGTGGAGAGCGCCCGCGAGAAGGAGCTGCATGGCTCGAACGGGTTCCGCGAGATACTGGTAAACGCACAGGGCCGCTCGGTGCAGCGCCAGGGGGCATTTGCGCCCGATCTGCGCTCGCGCGCGCCGAAGGCGGGACATGACCTCACCCTGTCGGTGGACCTCGCCGCGCAGCAGGCCGCGGAAAAAGGACTCACGGGACGGCGCGGCTCGGTGGTCGCGATCGATCCGCAGAACGGCGATGTCATCGTGCTCGCGAGCCGGCCGGGTTTCGACCCGAGCCTGTTCGGTCGCGGTCTCACGCGCGCGGAATACGCAGGTCTGGAGGGCGACATCGACCAGCCGCTGTTCAACCGTGCGCTGCGCGGCATCTACCCGCCAGGTTCGACCGTGAAGCCGGTGATCGCCATGGCAGGTCTCGCGTATGGCGTCGCCAGCGCCACGGAAGCGAAGTATTGCAACGGCGCCTATCGCCTCGCCAACAGCCGTCGCGTCGCGCGCGAAGGCCGCGGCGGCGTACACGGCTGGGTGAACCTCGAAACTGCGATCGCCGAATCCTGCGACGTGTATTTCTACGGGCTTGCCGCGGACCTCGGGGTGGATCGCCTGCACGACTTCCTCGAGCCGTTCGGATTTGGCCGTGTCACCGGCATCGACATTGCAGGAGAGAAAACCGGCATCCTGCCGTCGCGCGCATGGAAGCAGAAAGCGTTCAAGCGCCCCGAAGACCAGGTGTGGTTCCCGGGCGAAACGGTCAACTTCGGCATCGGCCAGGGTTTCATGTCGGTGACGCCGCTGCAGCTGGCGCAAGTCACGGCGGTGCTCGCGGCGCACGGCAAGGTGTTCAAGCCGCGACTAGTCACCGGGATGCGCGATTCTGAGTCGGGCGTCATCCGCAAGATCGCGCCTGAGCCGATGCCCGACGTGAAGGGCGGCACGGAGGATGAGTGGAAGATCATCCTCAAAGGCATGATGGCGACGATGACGCGCGGTACCGCGAAGGGCATCACCAAGGACGTGGCGTATGTCATCGCCGGCAAGACCGGCACTGCGCAGGTGTTCTCGGTCGCGCAGAACGCGCGCTACGTGGAGAAGAACGTGTCCGAGCGGCTGCGCGATCACTCCTGGTTCATCGCGTTCGCGCCCGCGGAGGCGCCGCGGATCGCTGTGGCAGTGCTCGTGGAGAACGGCGGTTTCGGCGCAGCGGCAGCGGCACCCATCGCGCGCCAGGTGATGGACGCGTACCTTCTGCCTCTGCTCGGCAACCCTGCTCCTGCGGCGCAAAACACCGGCACGATCGCTGGTTCGCCATAGGCTCGCCGCATGAGAACGCGCAAATGATCTTCGAGGAAATCACAGAGCACGCCGCGCGCCGCACACTCTCCGGTGCGGCGCGTGTGATGGGCGCACTGAAGCTGGACGGGCCGTTGCTCATCGGGCTGTCGCTCATCGCCGCCTGCGGTCTGATCGTGCTGTTCAGCGCGTCCGGCCAGAGCTACGCCACGGTACTGCGCGCCTGCGCGCGACTCGGCCTCGGTGCCGCGGCGATGCTCTCGCTCGCACAGGTGAACCCGAACATCCTGCGACGCTCCGCGCCGTACATCTACGTGCTGGGTCTGATCCTGCTCATCATCGTCGATGTCACCGGATACATCGGCAAGGGCGCGCAGCGCTGGTTGGATCTCGGCTTCATCCGCTTCCAGCCTTCCGAAATCATGAAGCTCGCCGTACCGATGCTGTGCGCATGGTATCTGCACGACCGGCCTCTGCCGCCCTCGCCCCTCAGCCTGATCGTCGTCGCGGGAATCATTCTGTTCCCCGTTGCGCTCGTCGCGGCCCAGCCAGACCTTGGCACTTCGATCCTCATCGCGATCGGCGGAACGCTGGTGGTGATCATGGCGGGGCTGTCGGTGTGGATCATGGGTGCGGGCGCGCTGGTCGCCGTTGCGGGCGCGTACGTCGGCTGGTCGTTCCTGCACGATTACCAGCGTCAGCGCGTGCTCACATTCCTCGATCCGCAGAACGATCCGCTCGGCGCGGGTTATCACATCATCCAGTCGACGATCGCCATCGGCTCCGGTGGCGTATTCGGCAAGGGCTGGATGAACGGCAGCCAGGCGCAGCTCGAATATCTTCCCGAGCGCTCCACCGACTTCATCTTCGCGGTGATCGGTGAGGAATTCGGCCTCATCGGCGTTCTCGTGCTGCTGTTGCTGTATCTGTTCGTCGTCGCGCGCGCGCTGTTCCTCGCGACCCAGACCCAGGATACGTTCGCACGTCTGGTTGCATCGAGTCTCGCGCTCACGTTCTTCGTATACGTGTTCATCAATGCAGGCATGGTCAGCGGGCTGCTGCCCGTCGTGGGTGTGCCGCTGCCGCTGGTGAGTTACGGTGGTACTTCCATGGTGACCCTCCTGGCAGGCTTCGGTATCCTCATGGCGTTGAACTCGCATCGCAAACTCGTCGGCTCATGAGGCGTTGGGGCTTTCTCAGCGCGGGCCTCGTCGCGGCCAGCATCGCCACACCCGCTTTGTCCGCCGACAAGCCGGTCCGTTTCGACATCGATCGCCCCGAGATCCGCACGTTCATCTCCGAAGTCAGCACACGCAACTCGCTGGACGCGCAGGCGCTTGCGAAGCTGCTGGCCCAGGCCGAGCGCCAAAGCTCGATCCTCGAAGCGATGACGCGTCCTGCCGAGCAGGCATTGCCGTGGTGGCAGTACCGAGCGCGTTTCCTCTCCACCGAACGCATCGAGGCGGGCCTGAGGTATTGGGCGCAGCACAAGCCATTACTCGAACGCATAGCCGCGGAGCGTGGCGTGCCGCCGCACTACTTGCTCGCCATTCTCGGCATCGAGACCTTCTACGGGCGCAATACGGGACGCTATCGCCTCGTCGATTCCCTCGCGACGCTGGCGTTCGACTACCCACCGCGTGCGAAATTCTTCACTGGTGAGCTCGAACAGCTGCTGCTGCTGGCTCGCGACGAGCAACTCGATCCGCTCACCCTGCGCGGCTCGTACGCCGGGGCAATGGGGGTGCCGCAGTTCATTTCGTCCAGCTATCGCAACTACGCCATCGACGGCGATGGCAACGGGCATCGCGATCTGTGGAACGATACAGCCGACGTGCTTGCGAGCGTCGCGAATTATTTCGTGGAGTACGGCTGGCAGCGCGGCGAGCCCGTGATGGCTGATGTGACTACCGCGGCGAACGTCGAGCGGAGCGGCGATGATCCCGCGGTGCCGCGCCCCTCCGGTCTCAACGACACGGTGGGCAGCCTCAGGGCCCGGGGCCACGTGTTCGCCACCAGCTTGCCGGACTCGGCTCCCGCAATGCTCGTCGCAGCGGAGCTGGAGACGGGCGTGAGCTGGCGCGTCGGCTTCCGTAACTTTCATACGATCACGCGCTACAACCGCAGCAATCGTTACGCGATGGCGGTCAACGATCTGGCACAGGCGCTGGCAGGGGCAATGTCGCTGCCTCCCGCGCCGGGAGAAGGCAACTGAAACAACTGCTGCTCGCGCTGGGTATGACGACGCTGCTCGCCGTCGCGGGTTGCGGTGTCACGCCCTCGCGCCCCGTTACTCCGGCATCGGAGATTCCCGTACCCGTCCCGACGCCAGCGCCCATTCCAGCGCCGGCGCTGCCGCCTGGCGCAGTGCCCGATGCCGTGCCGCGCTTCGAGGCGCGCAGCCGCGCGGGCAATCCCACGTTCTACAACGTCGCGGGCAAACGCTACTTCGTGCTGGCAACTTCCGAGGGCTACAGCGAGCGCGGTGTGGCTTCGTGGTACGGCAAGGACTTTCACGCCAAGAGCACGTCGAACGGTGAGTCCTACGACATGTATGCGATGACGGCAGCGCACAAGACACTGCCCCTGCCGTGCTATGCGAAGGTCACCAATCTCAGCAATGGCCGCAGCGTGATTGTGCGCATCAACGACCGCGGACCATTCGTCGCAAACCGCATCATCGACCTGTCCTACAGCGCCGCGTCGCGTCTCGACATGACACGCGCCGGCACGGCATTCGTGGAAGTCACGGTGCTGCAACCGGAAGCCACCACGCCCGGCACCGTGCAGGCCGCCGCCGAGCCGACAATCGCAGCGGCTGGTGCGCTGTACGTTCAGGCCGGCGCGTTCGCGCAGCGCGACAATGCGGCGCGGCTGCAGCAGCAGCTCGCCACGTCGGGAGTGAAGGATGCGCAGGTACGCGAAGAGCGCGCGGGCGAGCAACTGCTGTACAAGCTGCACATCGGACCGCTCGCGAATGTCGCGGAGTTCGACGCGCTGGTGAAAAAACTCGGCACACTGGGCGTCGCGGGCCGACTCGCGACCAATTGAGACTGGAGACCCGAAATGAACAGACTACTCGCTTCGATCCTGCTGGCATCCTCACTGGCGTTGAGCAGCACCGCTGCGTTCGCCGCGACCAGCTCGATTCCCGTGCCCAGCCCGCCCCAGGTGCAGGCCAACGGCTACATCCTCCTTGACTACGCCAGCGGTCGCGTGCTCGCCGAACAGCGCAGCGCCGAGCGCATGGACCCCGCGAGCATCACGAAGTTGATGACTGCCTATCTCGTGTTCAAGGCGCTGAAGGAAAAACGGCTCCGCCTCGACGAGGGGGTGTTGGTGAGTGAACGCGCCTGGCGCATCGGCGGCGCCGTGTCCGATGGCTCGACCTCGTTCATTCCGGTCAACTCGCGCGTCAAGGCGGAGGATCTGATCAAGGGCATGATCGTGCAGTCCGGCAACGACGCCACCATCGCGCTCGCAGAGCGCCTGGGCGGCACCGAGCCCGCGTTCGTCGAGCAGATGAACTCCGCAGCGAAGAACCTCGGCATGAAGGGCACCAACTTCGACAACAGCTGGGGCGGACCTTCGCCCGTACACTACAGCAGCGCCGCCGACATCGCGGTACTGTCGCGCGCGCTCATCAAGGAATTTCCCGAATACTACCGCTACTACTCGATGCAGGAATTCACGTTCAACGGGCACACTCAGCGCAACCGTAACGGACTGCTGACGCGCGGCATAGGTGTCGATGGCCTCAAAACCGGCCACACCCAGAGCGCCAAGTACTGCCTCGTCACCTCCGCGAAGCGCAACAACATGCGTCTGGTTTCGGTGGTGCTCGGCTCACCGTCGATCAAGGCACGTGAGGATGCGAGCGCCGCGCTGCTCAATTATGGCTTCACGTTCTACGAGACGGTGAAACTGCACGAAGGCCGCAAGATGATGTTGAAGCCGCGCATATACAAGGGCACGGAGGAGTTCCTGTCGGTGGGTACGACTTCGGATCTGTACGTGACGGTCGCGCGCGGCGAAGGCGGCGCGCTGCTCAAGAATGCGGAGGTGAAGGGACCGTTGATGGCGCCGATCAAGAAAGACGCGACGGTCGGCGAGTTCACGGTCAGCGCCGGCGGTCAGGTGATCGCGCACCAGCCGCTGGTGGCCCTGGTCGAGGTCCCGGAAGGCGGCCTGTTTCATCGCCTCAGCGATTCAGTGCGTCTCTGGTTCCAGTAATCTGTCATTGCAACGGAGATTTGGCCGTGCAAGGCCTTCTCGCCCCAGAACTCGGCATCCACCATCACGATGGCGATTTGACCGAGGTGCAGCTGCGCGACACGGATGAATACCAGGACCAATCTGGCCCCGGGGTCTGCGCAGCGTGCCAGCCGTTGGGGAACGAGCGCGCGTTTGGTCTCGTTTTTCCCGGCAAGATTCCTCCTACAACGCTTCCCGTCGGCGGCCGGCTGTAGCAGGTGGTGCGCCCTGCCAAGCTCCGGCCATCGAAAACCAAAGGAAGCTGCCATGAAGAATGTTATTTCCGCCGTTGCGTTGGGCCTCACACTTGCAATTGCACTACCGGCCTGCAATGTGATTCGCGGTCAGGAAACTGCCGGCCAGTATGTGGATGACGTCACGATCACGACCAAGGTCAAAGCCGAGCTCCTCGACTCGAAGAAGGTCGACGGGCTTGACGTGAACGTCGATGTAAACAAGGGTCGCGTCACGCTCACGGGCTGGGCCACCAACTCCGCGGAACGCAGCAAGGCAACTTCGCTCGCGCGTGCCGTGGAAGGGGTTAAGTCGGTCGACAACCAGATCAAGATCAAATCCTGATCCGAGTCGTCTGATCCGAATATAGGATCCACGTTTCATCCCGCGGCTGGCAGTGGCGCCTTTACGACGCCATTGTCAGCCGCGGCTTCGTTCGCAGTGTCAGCATGAAAGTTTTCCACTGCGACAATTGTCGCAACCTCGTGTTCTTCGAGAACGTGCATTGCGGCAAATGCCAGCGACCTGTCGCGTTCCTGCCCGACACGGGCGTCATGGCATCGCTCACTCCGGTCGACGACACAATCTGGCTAAGCGAGCACCCGTCCGCACAGAGCAAGCGCTATCGCCTGTGCCACAACTACAGCAACTTCAACATCTGCAACTGGGCGGTGCCCGAAGAGGATGACAATCCGTTGTGCGCCTCGTGCCGGCTCACGCGAGTGATTCCCGACCTGGGCCAGCCTGGCAACATGGAGTCCTGGTACAAAATGGAGGCTGCCAAGCGCCGCCTCATCTACAGCCTGTTCAATCTGCAGTTGCCTTTGCATGCAAAGACTGGAGAGGCGCCGGGGCTCGCTTACGAATTCAAGGCCAATGTTCCCGAGACCGATGCCGAGGCCGTGTTGACCGGGCACGACGCGGGCCTGATCACGATCAACATCGCCGAAGCCGACGATGCCGAGCGCGAGAAGCGCCGCCTGAACATGCACGAGCCGTATCGGACGCTGCTCGGACACTTCCGTCACGAGATCGGCCATTACTACTGGGACGTGCTGGTGCGGGACAGCGCGCGCCTCGAGGCCTATCGCGATATGTTCGGGGACGAGACCAGCGACTATGCGCACGCTCTAAAGCGCCACTATGAGCAAGGCCCGCCGCCGAACTGGCAGAACTCGTTTGTCAGCGCATACGCGACGTCGCATCCCTGGGAAGACTGGGCGGAGACCTGGGCGCATTACCTGCACATGACCGATGGGCTCGAGACCGCAGCGGCATGCGGGCTCACGCTGCGCCCGTTGAACGCCGACGAGCCTGAACTGCAGGGCACCGGGTCGGGCATTCGGCAGCGGCGCTTCAATTCCATGATTTCCGACTGGTTCGCGCTCGCGTATGCGTTGAACAACCTGAACCGCAGCATGGGTCTGATGGATGCCTATCCCTTCGTGTTGTCCGAGCCCGTGATCGCCAAACTGCGCTTCGTGCACGAGACAATCCACGCAGCGATGCGCCTGTAGTGGCTCGACGCAATCGGTCGCATCGAATCAGAATCTCGGCGTGAGGCGCCAGATCACGTTGCCGACATCATCGGCGACCAGCAAAGCCCCCGCGCGATCCACGGCGACCCCAACCGGGCGGCCACGTGCCTTGCCTTCGTCGTCGACGAATCCGGTCAGCACGGGCTCGCTGATTCCGGCAGGCTTCTCATTTACGAACGGCACAAACAGCACGCGGTAGCCGCTGAACGGTTTGCGATTCCACGACCCATGCTGACCAATGAACGCGCCACCTTGGTACTTCTCGGGTAACAGACTCGCGTCGTAGAATACGAGGCCGAGCGACGCGGTGTGCGGTCCGAGCGCGAAGTCCGGAACCAGCGCGGATGCGACGAGATCCGGTCGCGGAGGCTGCACGCGTTCATCCACGTGATTGCCGTAGTAGCTGTAGGGCCAGCCATAGAATCCGCCGTCGCGCACGGAGGTGAGATAGTCGGGCACAAGGTCGCTGCCGAGCTCGTCGCGCTCATTGACCACCGTGAAAAGCGTGTTGCCACGCCAGCCCATACCATTCGGATTGCGCAGACCGGAAGCGAACAGGCGTGTACTGCCCGTGGTTGAATCGATCTCGAGGATCGCGGCACGGTTGGTCTCCTGCTCGATGCCGTTTTCCGCAACGTTGCTGTTCGATCCCACGGTCGCATACAGCTTGCTGCCATCGGCACTCGCGATCAGGTTTTTCGTCCAGTGATGATTGAGTTTGCCGCCGGGCAGCGCCGCGAATTTCTCGCCCGGACCCGCGATCTGCGTATCGCCTTCGTGATAGGTGAAGCGCATGACGCCGTCGGTATTTGCGACGAACAGCGAATCACCGACCAGCGCCATGCCGAAAGGTGAGTTGAGGCCTTGCAGCAGCACCTGGCGCTGCTCAGCTGTGCCATCGCCATCGGCATCGCGCAACAGAGTGATGCGATTGGCGCTGGGCGTGCCCGCACCCGCACGCTTCATGAACAGCTTCTGCAACTTTGCCTTGATACCCCTGCCATCCTCCGGACGCGGCGGCGCATTGCTCTCCGCTACGAGCACATCCCCGTTCGGCAGCACGTACAGCCAGCGCGGATGATCGAGTCCGGTCGCAAACGCATTCACCGCGAAACCCGTGGCAGGTGTCGGCGCGCTGCCCTCGGGCCAGCCGATGGCCTTGGCGACCTTGACCGTGGGAAACAAGGATTTTCTTGGCGCCGGCAGGATCGGCTGCGGACCCATGCCCGCAGATTCCGGCAGAGTGGCCATATCCCCGCATCCGGCGAACAACAGGATCGCGATAATCGGAATCGGAAACGGCAGTGTGTTCATGCACTCAGTGTGGCAGCGCTCGGAGCTGCGAACTGTGGGGGAAAATCCCTGGCCCATGTAAGAATCAGCGAATTGTCGGCATGCGACGGGGCTGCGGCGGACGAGGCTCGGCGCTGGCAACAGCTGCACGCCACAGCCAGGCGACCCCCGCCCAGATGCCAAGGAACAGCAACCAGATGAGTACGCCGCAGCCCACTGCAAATATCAGGCTCTCCGTGTTGAGAGCGAATCCGGGCTGGAATATTTCCCAGGTGGCGCGGGTGATCACAGGATCTTGATTCGCGACGAGGTAGCCGATCTGATGCACGAGGTCGGCATCGAGACCCCTGATCATGGCCCGCAGGCTCACTTCGGCGTTGACCATCGTCTGGATCGCGGCGCCCTCCGCGTGGAAGGTCGCGTCGCTGCTGGCGAGGTGGTGCTGGATGAGGTTCTGCAGACTGCCGCCATGCAGGCGATCAGCGATCTGCTGGAACGGCTGCAGGTCCGCGATCACCTGGTCGAGCCGGCCGCTGACGCGCTGCCGGTACTGCGCGACGAAACTCGGCGCGCAGCCCGCGACCAGTATCGCGACAACGAGGACGATGCGATCGAGAATGCCGCGCAGAATTGCCATGCGGCGATTATGCGCCCTCGTCATCGCCGGGATGCGCAGTGTCCCTTGTCCGACAACGGGCCAAACGTGGCCGAATACCGAATTCTGGTCGGCTGTTACTTCCAGCCGCTTTCGCCCTGATAATCCTGCGGTAAATACGGCATGGCGGCATGGATCGGCGTGAATAATCCATTTCCACCGGCACGAATTCGGTGGGTAGCAGGCGAGGCCACAGTGTGCCATCCGGCCACTTGGCGCCGCCGGGCGGACGGGTCGTAGCAGCAACCATGCGCGGATTCCGGACGAGCTCTGATCGCTATCGACGCTTCGCCGCAAAGAATTCATCGAGCAGCGCGGCGCACTCTTCTTGTAGCACGCCACCGAAAACATCCACTCGATGATTCAGGCCCGCAATACGGAACAGATCAAGCAGGCTGCCCGCCGCGCCCGCCCGCGCATCCCACGCACCAAACACCACGCGACGCACGCGCGCGTGCACAATGGCCGCTGCGCACATTGCGCAGGGCTCCAGCGTTACATAAAGCACTGTATCTGCAAGGCGGTAGCTGCCGCGCGCCTGACCGCCGGCGCGCAGCGCCTGAATCTCCGCATGGGCCGTTGGGTCGTGAGCCGCAATGGGCTGGTTCGCTCCGGAGGCGATCACGGCGTCGTTCAACGTGAGAATCGCCCCGACCGGTACTTCACCGCGCCGCCCGGCCTCGCGCGCGAGCTGCACGGCGCGCTGCATGTATTCGACGTCGTTGGGCATTGGCGTTGGATAATACAGGCCATGGTGAACCTCGAGCTATTCGAGCCGGAGAACCGCAGCGGCGAGCGCGAAACGCTGGGGCGGCAAGCGGCGGTGTTGCGTGGCTTCGCCCTGCCCCGCGTACCCGAGTTGCTCGATGCGATGCGAGCAGTCGAACACAGCGCGCCGTTTCGCCACATGCAGACACCGGGCGGATTCACGATGTCGGTCGCATTGACCAACTGCGGCAGCGTCGGCTGGACATCGGACCGGTGCGGCTACCGCTACGCCGCGGAAGATCCACTCACCGGCAGGAACTGGCCGGCACTGCCCCGGGTGTTCCTGCAGCTCGCGCGCGATGCTGCGCTCGAGCTGGGCTTCGCGGATTACTCGCCCGATGCCTGCCTGGTAAATCGATACGTCCCAGGATCGCGCCTGAGCCTGCATCAGGATCGCAGTGAACGCGATCTGCAAGCGCCCGTCGTTTCCGTATCACTTGGCATACCGGCTATATTCCTGTTCGGTGGAATGCAGCGCAGTGGCCGCTGCCGCCGCGTGCAGCTCGTGCATGGCGACGTGGTTGTGTGGGGTGGCGTGGATCGGATGCGCTTCCACGGCGTTTTGCCGGTCAAGACAGCACAACACTCGCTGCTCGGCGAGCAACGAGTAAACTTCACGTTTCGAAAGGTCTGAGCGCCACCGCGTCGCGGATCGCCGCTGCGAGACTACATGCGTTCGAGCAACGCCATTGCAGCAGCTGGGTTGTGCGCCTTGAAGCCACTGATGACATAAAAAAAGATATCACGCACTGATTCATCCGCGCGCCAACGCCCGATCCGCGACGCCCAGGCATCCAACGCAGGTTTTGCGTAACCGGTTCGCGGCGACTTCTTGGTGCCCATGATACGCGCATAGATGAATGGTGCCGTGCGCACGTCGATCGATGGATAATCAGAATCGCCTGCCAGCACGATCGCCACTGAATGCTTGCGCGCCAGCGCGATGAAACGTGGATCGTTGAAGCTCGGATGGCGCACTTCGATGGCGTGGCGCAAGGACTTCGGCAGGTAACGGAAGAATGCCTCGATATCGTCCGCGTCGAATTGCTTGCCCGGAGCGAGCTGCCAGTTGATCGGACCGAGCTTGTCCTTCAGCTCGAGCAACCCGCTTCCCAGAAAGCGCTCGATGGCTTCACCAGCGCTCGCCAGCAGACGCCGGTTGGTGACGAAGCGCGGAGCCTTGACTGCGAACACAAAGTTCGCCGGCGTCGCCTCACGCCACCTGGCGAAGGTAGCAGGCTTCTGCAGGCCATGGAACGTGCTGTTGATTTCGATGGACGTAAACTTGCGGCTCGCGTATTCAAGCTCACGCTTCCGCGTGAGATCCTCGGGATAGAACTCCTCGCGCCACCGCTCGTAGCTCCAGCCACCGACGCCGACATACACCCGGGTACTGCGTCGAGCCACGTTCAGCAAGCCAGTTCCGCGAGCAAGGCGGGCATGAACCGTTGCGGCGCCTCCACGTGCGGTGAATGACCGAGATCTTCGAACTTCACCCGTGTCGCGCCGGGCATTTTCAGTGCGGCGGCGTCAGCCCCTACCGCATACGGGTTCTTGCCATGCAGGAGCACTTCCGTGCGACCGTTCGGCTTTGTGGCAGCGACGTCCATGAACTCCATCGATACCTGTCGCCGCTGCGACATGAACGTGAAGCGCTCCACCTTGAACGGATAAGCGAAACCCTCCAGCTCCACGCCATAGGCGGGTTCGGTAGCGTGCACCGGTGCAGGAGCGATCAACCGCTCAGCCCACGCGGTAAACCGAAGCGCGCGGCTATCAGGAACAGAACACCCATACCCACGCAGATACGCCCTGCCAGCGGCGGGGCGACCTGAGTGATCACGTAGTCGAGTGTGAAACCGAGAACGACAAGCAGCCCGCCGAACACGTACAGGAACGTGCGCGCTCGCCGCGTTTCGCCGTCGATTCCTGGCACCCTACAACGCAGCGCGCATCAGCAGCGCAATTCCCAGCATGAATCCTCCGATGAGCGTGCCGGCGCTGCCCAGTGCGCGCAGGACATGCGGCGGGCCGTTGACGCGGGCGGTCATCAGCATACCCGCTGCGTGCAAGACGCGGCTCACGGTGACGAGTATCACGACCCATGTGATCCAGCCACTGGTGCCAGACATCAGAAAATACCGCAGCACCAGGATCGCGGAGCAGATCAGGTAGGTTTCCATTTTTGTCCCTTGTTGTTGTGGCACAGGCTAACCCAGACGCCGGGCTCGGGGCCGTGCTGCGGTGGAAGTGTCGGATGAATCGCGGCATGATGGCGCCCGTCATGCAAACACCGTCACTGCGAGAACTGCTGCTGGGCACACTGGCATTTTGCGCGGGAGTGAATTCGTTTGCTCAGACACCGGCGGGCAGCGTGCAGAGCGGCGCCGCGGCCGTCGCGGAGGAAGAGGTACTCACCGAAGTTACCGTCTCCGCCCCGGAGCCACGCTACGTCGCTCCAACCACGCGGGACCGCATCGGCCGCGTGTGGGTGCCGGTGAAGATCAACGGCAAAGGTCCATTTCGCCTTGTGCTCGACTCCGGCGCGACGCATACGGCGGTCACACCGAAGATCGTCTCGGCACTCGGCATTGACCCGGACAGCGCACCGCGTGTATTGCTACGCGGTGTGACGGGCAGCGCCGAGGCTCAGAGCATCATCGTCGATTCACTGGAGGTCGGGGACCTGTGGCTCGGCCGGTCGTTGATGCCCGTCGTGCACGACGCGTTCGGGGGCGCAGAGGGCCTGCTGGGGACGGATGGCCTGCAGACCCGTCGTATCCACATCGATTTCCGGCGCGACTACATCGACGTGCGCACCTCGCGCTCACAACGCGCGCCCGCCGGCTTCACCACGATACCGTTGCGACGCGGGCCGGGCAGGCTGCTCCTCGTCGAGGCAGTCGTTGCAGGCGTCACCGCGCTCGCAATCGTCGATACCGGCGCGCAAACGAGTCTCGGAAACGAGGCGATGCGCACCGCGCTCAATCGTCGCTTCAGCCGCAAGCCACCGACACGCGCAGAAGTCATCGGCGCAACGGGCCACATCCAGACTGGCGATGGCATCGTCGTGTCACCGGTGAAAGTCGGGGACATCAGCGTGCGCAACGTGCATGTCACCTTCGCCGATTTGCACATCTTCAGTCACTGGGGCCTCGACAAACGCCCCGTCATCCTGCTCGGGATGGATGTGCTCGGCGTGCTCGACACGCTGATCATCGACTACAAGCGCCGCGAGCTGCAGATCCGGATGGTGGCCGCGGACTGATCCACACTCAACGCCTGGCGTCAGCCGCACGCCTCGCCGCATCGATGGCGAGCTTGCCCCAGCGCAGCGCCTCGTCCGGATCCTCGAGCACTTCGGGTGGCGCCTCGTAATAGCCGAGCGATGCCACCTTGCCCTGTTTCACGTATTCGAAGCGCTTAAGTCCGCGCTCGATGAAGTGCGCCCTGGAGATTTGATCGGCCTTCAGATACAGCGTACCGCCTTGAATGATCGCAAAGAACACCTCGTCAGCGTAGACGCCACGGCCGCCGAACATAGGTCGCGTGTGCACGTGGCCGAGGCCGTGGAACAGATCGGGTAGTGAATCGGTGAGGTCGCTCATGTCGTGGCATATGATGAGGCAATGATGCGCGCCACGTCTGCTGCATTCGGATTCCTGTTCGCCACGGCACTGGCGACGTTCGCAGCAGATGCCCCCGATCGTTACGGTCATATCGCCCCAACCGGCGATGGCACAGGCAAGACCTGCCTGGGTCGCGAGATTGCGCATGTGATGGGCTGGCAGGCAGCGCCGTGGCTCGAGCGCGAGGAACGCGAGCAGGAGGAGCGTGGCAGTCTGCTGCTCGAGGAAATGAAGTTGAAGCCCGGCATGGTCGTGGCGGACGTTGGCGCGGGTAGCGGCTACTACAGCCGGTGAATCGCACCACTGGTCGCGCCAGGGGGCAAAGTCCTCGCGGTGGACTTGCAACCCGAGATGGTAGCGATGCTGAGGAAACTCGCCGCCGATCTACCCGATGGTCGCATCGAGCCAGTACTCGGCGCGGTGGACAGCGTGAAACTCGCGCCGGGTTCCGTGGACCTCGCCTTCATGGTCGACGTGTACCACGCGCTCGAGTACCCGTACGAAATGCTCGAGAGCATCGTGCACGCGCTCAAACCCGGGGGGCGCCTGATCTTGATCGAGTATCGCGGGGAGGATCCCGACGTACCTGTCAAATCGCTGCACAAGATGACCGAAAAACAGGTGCGGCTGGAAGCAGGCAGAGCGCGCCCTGGGCCACGGATCCATCTCCTGCGGATTGATTCTCGTGTGCATGATTTCCCAAACTGGACGTCATCGAACGGCGCCTGCCGACATCTTTCGCGCGCAGGTAGCAATCAGCCGGATTTTTTCCTGAGGTACGCGTCGAGTTCGTCGGATCCGCCGATCAACTCACCGTTCACATATACCTGCGGGACCGTCCGCGCGTTGGCGATGGCGCCGAGCGCCTTGCTGCGAATCGCCGGCGGCAGATTGACGTCGACGTAATCATAGCCCGCGTCTTTCAGCTGCTGCTTCGCACGTGCGCAATACTCACAACCCTCGCGCGACAGGATCGCCACCTGATCGGGCTTCTTCGCCCTCGGGTCGATGTAGTTCAGCATCGTGTCTGCATCGGACACTTCGAACGGATCCCCATCCTTCTGTGGCTCGATGAACATCTTGTCGATCTTCCGGTCCTTCACCAGCATCGAGTAGCGCCATGAGCGGCGCCCGAAGTTGAGATCGGACTTGTCGACCATCATGCCCATCTGGTCGGTAAAGGCACCGTTGCCGTCGGGCAGCAGCAGCACATTGCCGCATTCCTGATTCTTGCCCCACTCCTCCATCACGAACGGATCGTTGACCGATACACAGATGATCGAGTCGACGCCATGCTTCCGGAACAGCGGCGCCAGTTCGTTGAAGCGCGGCAGATGCGTCGATGAGCAGGTTGGGGTGAATGCGCCGGGCAGCGAGAACACGATGACGTTCTTGCCAGCGAACAGCTCCTCCGTGGTTCTCGTCTGCCATTCGCCGTTCTCGCGGAGACGGAACGTAACCGTCGGGATGCTCTGACCTTCGCGACTGTTCAGGACTTCGGACATGAAAATTCTCGCAACCGGCTACAGGTGCCTCAGGTTGCTCTGATCGTCCGGCGCGTGCAATAAGCGCCCTCCGACACGCGCGAGATGCGGCAGATGAACTGCGAGCCAACTTATGCTGCCCGTCCACGACGGCCTGCCGAAAAACAAAGGAAAGGCCGGCGCAAATGGGTAGTTCGGGTCTGACGCTGCTGGAGTAACTGCTACGATTCCGGGGTGCGCCTTGGACTCGAACACAGCTACGCTGGTCTGCCGCAACACTTCCACGCGCCGGTACGGCCGGCCGTGGTCCTCGCGCCGCGGCTACTCGCGTTCAATCGCCCGCTGGCGGTCGAACTCGGTCTCGATCCCGACACGCTGGAGCACGCGGCCGCCGGCATGTTCTCGGGCAACGTCCTCCCCGAGGATGCACAGCCGCTTGCGATGGCCTACGCCGGCCACCAGTTCGGCAATTTCGTACCGCAATTGGGCGATGGCCGCGCGATCCTGCTTGGCGAACTGAACGGACGCGACATTCAACTGAAAGGGGCTGGTCGCACGCCGTTCTCGCGCGGCGGTGACGGGCGCGCCGCAATCGGACCCATGCTGCGCGAGTTCATCGTCAGCGAGGCCATGCATGCGCTCGGCGTCCCGACCACGCGTTCCCTCGCGGTTGTGGCCACCGGTGAGCAGGTGGTTCGAGAAGAGGCGCTGCCTGGCGCGGTGCTCACGCGAATCGCCGCCAGTCACGTGCGGGTGGGCACCTTCGAATACTTCGCGGCGCGCGAGGATCACGCAGCGCTGCAGCAGCTGCTGGACTACGTTCTCGCCCGCCACTATCCGGAACTGCGCTCAGCCGAGGTTCCCGCGCTCGCCCTGCTTGCAGCGGCCGCCGATCGTCAGGCGCTACTGATCGCTGGCTGGATGCTGGTAGGTTTCGTCCACGGCGTGATGAATACCGACAACATGACGCTGTCCGGGGAAACCATCGACTACGGTCCGTGCGCATTCCTCGACGCCTATCACGCCAACACGAGGTTCAGCTCGATCGATCAACGCGGGCGCTACGCTTACGCAAACCAGCCTGTGATCGCACAATGGAATCTTGCGCGGCTCGCCGAGTCGTTGCTTCCGTTCATCCACACGGATTCAGATATTGCCGTGGCGAAGGCGCTTGAGGTCATAGAGCCCTTCATCGCACGATTCGACTCGTATTTCATCGCGGGCATGCGACACAAGATCGGACTCGCTTCGGAGGAAGAACAGGACGGTGCATTGATCCGCCGCCTGCTCACGGCCATGCAGGATACTGCCGCCGACTTCACCCTCACTTTCCGCCATCTGGATACCTTGAATCCTGGTAATGCGCCCATAGATGAATGGCTCGGCGAATGGCGCGTGCGCCTGACGCGCGATCCCCAGACGGACGCGCAGCGGGCCGCCGCGATGCGACGGGTGAATCCAGCCTTCATTCCACGCAATCACCGAGTCGAGGCGGCTCTCGCCGCGGCCACGGCCGGCGACCTCGCGCCATTCGAAAAGTTGTGTCACGTTCTGCAACGCCCGTTCGACGAGCAGCCTGATGCGTCCGCATATGCAGAGCCTCCGGCCCCGTCGGAACGTGTGCTGCAGACTTTCTGCGGTACCTGAAGGAGCCCTCATGCCGGTCTACAGCAAGAATCCTGACGCAATTGCCAGACTCACGCCCGAACAGAAACGGGTGACGCAGGACAGTGCCACCGAACGCCCCGGCACGGGTGAGTACCTGTACAACAAGGAACCCGGCATCTACGTGGACATCGTCTCCGGGGAGCCGCTGTTTGCATCGTCGGACAAGTACGAGTCCGGCTGCGGCTGGCCGAGCTTCACCAAACCGATGGCGCCCGCGCATGTTGCGGAGCTGCGCGACTTCTCCCACGGCATGTTGCGCACCGAGGTGCGCTCGAAGGATGGCGACAGTCACCTCGGGCATGTTTTCGAGGACGGACCGAAGGATCGCGGCGGGCTGCGTTATTGCATCAACTCCGCATCGCTGCGCTTCGTGCCGCGCGCGAAGATGCAGGACGAGGGGTATGGCGACTATCTCGACCAGGTGGAGGACGTCAAGTGAGCGAACAACGTGCAGTGCTGGCCGGCGGATGCTTCTGGGGCATGCAGGACCTTCTGCGTCGCTACGAAGGGGTGATCGCCACGCGCGTCGGCTATTCGGGTGGCGACGTCGCAAACGCGACCTACCGCAATCACGGCACCCACGCCGAAGCGATCGAGATCGTGTTCGATCCCGCGAAGCTGAGCTATCGCAGCTTGCTCGAGTTCTTCTTCCAGATACACGATCCGACCACGCGCAATCGCCAGGGCAATGATCGCGGCGCCAGCTATCGTTCGGCGATCTATTACAGCAGCGATGAACAGAAGTGTATCGCTGCAGATGTCATCGCCGATGTGGATGCATCGGGGCAGTGGCCGGGCAAGATCGTCACGGAAGTTGCGCCGGCAGGTCCGTTCTGGGAAGCAGAGCCGGAGCATCAGGACTATCTCGAGCGCATTCCCAACGGTTACACGTGTCACTACGTGCGCCCGGACTGGAAGCTCAAGAAAGCGAGCTGATCCGCGCTGGTCTCGAGCGATGAACGCACAGTCCTGGCTGACGATCGCATCGCTGCAGCTCAGCGCGCAGATCGATCCGCATGGCGCGCAGCTTTCTGTGTTACGCGATGGCGGTGGACGGGATCTGCTCTGGAGCGGCGATCCCGCAGCGTGGGCAGCTCGAGCACCGATACTGTTTCCCATCGTGGGCACGCTGAACGGAGGCCACTTCAGCCACTGCGGCAAGGCCTACCCGCTGCCCCGGCACGGATTCGCGCGACGCAGGCAGTTCGAGATCGTGTGCAGCGATGGAGTGTCAGCGACGTTGCGCCTGCGTGCGGACCATGCCACTCGTGCGGTGTATCCCTTCGAGTTCGAACTCGAAGTGCAGTTCAGAGTCGATGGCCCGAGCCTGCACATCACGGCCAGCGTGCGCAATATCGGCAGCATCACCATGCCGGCAAGTCTCGGATTTCATCCCGCATTGCGCTGGCCGTTGCCGTACGCGCAGCCTCGTAACCAGCATTTCATCGAGTTCGAGAGTGAAGAGCCGGCGCATGCCCGGCGAATTTCAGCTGAAGGATTGCTGCTTGCCGAGACGGTTCCCACGCCGATCCTCAACCGGCGCCTTGTCCTGACTGATGCGCTGTTCGAAAGCGACGTGCTGATCCTGGACCAGCTGCGCAGCAAGTCCCTCACCTACGGCGCGGCGGCGGGAACTCGGCTGCACGTCGCGTTTCCGGATGCCACGTGTCTGGGCTTGTGGAGCAAGCCGGGCGCGGGCTTCATCTGCATCGAACCCTGGCGCGGGGTGACCGACCCGGTGGGTTTCATTGGCGACATAACCGACAAACCCGGTGTGTTTCTGGTCGCGCCAGGCGTGGCGGAGTCGCTGCGGATGGTGACGACGCTTCGCCCGGCATAGCCCGCTCGTACTGGAAAATCCATCCGGACTGTCAACGCGCTGACTGCAGCACTGCCGCGAAATCGCCATGCTCGTCGGATGGAAGTCAATCGCGGCCGGCTGATTGATCAAGTGCATCTGCGCGTCCGAAATCTCCCCGCCGCGCTGCGCTTCAACCAGGCCGCGCTTGCATGTGCAATTTGCCTTTCAGGCGAATGATCGCCTTGCCGTTGAGCGGTTCCACGCGGCGGCGCTCGTGGCAGGTGGCACCGACAACGGCAGCCCCGGCGAGCGCAAGGAATACCACCCGCTACTACGCCGTGTTCGTCTACGACCCGGACAGCAACAACGTCGAGGCCGTTTTCCATGGTCCGCACAAAAGTTCGGCGGACAGCATCGAGATCACGCGGCACCAGGCCTGCCGCCGCGCGCAGACAAGCTACTTCGGCTCGACAGTTTTCTTCATATTCTGCAGGGCGCCTTAGCTGCCACCACGCAACACACCAAGGTACCGATCCTGCAACACTGCAAGGCTTCATTTCGACGCGAGACCCTGCCGTACTCTGCGGGCCAGCCCATCGGTATGATGCCATTCTCGAAATAGGTGCAGTCCGGCGGCAGGTGCGCCTTGCCCGCCTGCGGCAGCGCCCTCACGTTGTTGGCCTTCAGCGCGGCGAAATAACCGTCGACTGCGATCACCACAGCGCGTCGATGCCATGAATGTCCCCGCCCTGTACGGCGGCCTCGATCTGGCGATCCGATTTCTGCACATCGATGCCGTGCAGTGCATACCAGCCCGGCTCGTAATAGCTGTGCGCATAGCGCTCCCCGCCATCGCAGATCAACGTAAC
>JBDSRN010000079.1:0-4056 GCA_039929265.1 Steroidobacteraceae bacterium
GCACGAATTCATCGATCGTTGGCAACTCGCGCTCGCGCGCGCCAATGATGATTTGACCAAGGCGTATTTTCTCGGCGAGATGTCGCCGACTCTCATCGATTCGCAGCGCGCCCCACGCCGCGCGGCGAGCCAGTCGCAGCAACAGACCGCGGCGGTTGGCTAGCGCTTCTGCGGCGGACGGACGCCGCCCGATGTTGTTGCGAACGCTTGCAGCCTGTTCACGAGCTGCAGCCGCTCTGCCTTCGACAGCCGCTGCATCGCCGAATCGAAGTTCAGCTCCCCCAGCCGGTAGAGGTTGTCGAGAATCGGGCCGGATTTCTCAAAGCAGAAAGAGCCGCACGGCGCGACGATTATAGGTATGTCCCCTCCGCTCGAAGAGGCCATTGGTCTCCACCTTGTACAGCAATCACTCCAGCATGATGGGGCGGATCTCCAGCACCTCGGCCAGCGCGCGAGACGTCGTGGATGAGAAACCGAAGGCAATCGCGCGGCCGCCCTCGCCGTTGCGCAAATCGATTACGGGCGTCACCGCGCCTGATCGATACACGGTCGTCATTGCACTGGAGACCGCGGACATCGATTTCATCAACCGACGATATGGTTCTTCATTTGACTCTCCCACGGTATCGATCGGCCAACCGTACGGACGGCGTGGTACGGGTACTCCGGGTGATCTGAACGTGTTGCGGGTGGACAGGGCAGGCTATTTGCTTCACCATTCTTGACCCCCCAGAACCAGTACAAAGGCGTCGCGAGACGAAGTCATCGCTACGGCCAACCAGCTTGTCTGCCAGTAAAACACGCCTGAAATTGGAGAATTCCGGATCAGCTGCTGAGGATGTGAATCCGTGGCTGGATCCCGGAGTGGACGGCAGGAATCTTCGGGTCGAGGATTTTCCAACCTTCTTGCTGTGGCGCCTGGCGAACGTTGCCAAGAGCAATGTCACCAAGAAATATCTCGAACGCTTCAAGCTGAATTTGCCCGAGTGGCGTCTGCTCGCCATGGTGACGATGTACTCGCCGATGCCGTTTGGCGAGGTGACCGCCCGCTCGTCAATGGACAAGGGTCAGGTCAGCCGTACACTGCATACGATCAGCGCACGCGGCCTCGTTTTCGTGCAGCCTGTGGGTGGCAAAAAGTCCCGGAATTCCAGCACCTCACCGCGTATCGAGGTCTCCGTCACGGCGAAAGGCAAGGCACTGCATCGGCGTATCGTCCCGGTGGCGCAGTATCACCAGATGAAATTGCTGACTTTGATGACTGAGCGCGAGCGCCAGGTGTACTACACGGTGACTCGTCGGCTGCTGGATGCCATCATCAAGCTGGACTTCGACCAGGGCTGATTTGCCACCATCCGCCGCCGATTACCAACGTCAGGCCAATGGTTCATGTTCGCAATCCATCTCGGTTCAAATCAGCAGAACGAGCCGCCTGTCGCCGTACCCGGCGATGGCATGTCAACTCGAAGATATCTGGAGAAGTCCCGTACTGGTGCGGAGCAGGCGAAGGCGCGCTTCGCCACGTAATTGGAAACCTCCATCACATGCAGATGTTGCAGCGAGCCCTGCCACTTGGTGAAAGGCGTGGACCAGTAGCAACTGCAAGGAATCTCGGCTGAGTCGAACAAGGCGCGTATCGGTTCACCTGCAATTGAATGAAAAAAATCAATCGCGGGCAATCTGGGCGAGCAATCGCACGAGCGTCACCTGGTCCGCTGGAGTGAGCACGGACATGACCGATTCCTCGTGCGCGAAGACTGCGGGCATCACGTTCTTCACGAAGGTGGCGCCCTCGATCGTCAGGTGCAGCGCGTGACTGCGTCGATCGACGAGTGAGCCGCGCCGCTCGACGAGCTTGCGATCCTGGAAACGGTCGATGAATTCTCCGAGCGTCGACCTTTCGATGCCGACCGCGCGGGCGAGGGCAGTCTGGCTGACACCGGGGTTGTGATTGATCATCAAGAGCAGGCCGAGCTGAACCGGCGTGACGGAATACTCCGCCAGGCTCTCGGCGAAATTGGAGAAGAAACGGCTGTGCGCTCGGCGCAGCTGATAGCCGGCCAGGCGATTGAGCGGCCCGAATTCCAGCGCTGCGGCCACGGGTGACGCGTTGTCGCGCAAGTCGGCCGATTCTGTGCTGCGGCTCATGAGCGCGGAATACTAGCAGGGCGATCGCGTTGTTGACTTGTCATACCGTCCCGCTGCACTGTATGGTATCCATACAATATATGTGGACTTGGTGTTCGTTGCCCTCGGGGTTCCGGCGGGTACCGCGTATGCATTGCGCTGAATCTCAGGGTGCTGCCGTACCAACCCGTCGCAAAGCATCTGCGCAAGGAGGGCGGACAGCAGAAACAGGCGGCGTATCGCGCGATCAATCCGCATGCGCTGGTGCCGACGCTCGACGACGCGGGCGTGTTGCTGGGGCAGTCGCTCGCGATCATCGAGTACCTCGACGAGGCGTATCTGTTGCCGCCACTGCTGCCCAACGATCCGGTGACTTGCGCGCGGTCCGCATGTTCCCGCAGACGTTTGCGTGCGATGCTCACCCGCTCGACAATTTAAGTGTTCTCAAATACTTGAAAGATACCTTGAATGTTGAGCAGCAGGCTGCGGACGCCTGGTACCGGCACTGGATCGGCGAGGGTTTCGTGGCGCTTGAGCAGTGGCTGGGCCAATGGAGCACCGACGGCAAACATTGTCTCGGCAATCGGTGTCGCTGGCTGACTTGTTTCTCGTGCCGCGGTCTACAACGCGCCACGCTTCAATTTCGGTTTCGCGCTGTATCCCCTCATCGAAAAAGTTTCGCGACACCTCGAGACTCTGCCTGCATTCGCCGCCGCTGCTCCGGAAGCGCAACCCGACGCAGAAAGAGTCCGGCCACCACGCCGGGTGAATCGGATCCTCGTCCAGGGCGGCTGATCCTGCTAGCCGCAATCACGGCCCTCGGTCGGCGCGCAGTTTGCGCGCAGCATCCTGATGCTTTCTGTCACCGCGCGAAGCTTTGCAGCGTTCCGTCGGCTGCAGTCGCTTGATGGCATTGATTTCCTGCAGTCGCGTAACCCGCACAGGCAGTTCGTCCACCTGCCGTTACACCTGCGCGCCATCGGGGGCTGTCAGTTCATGCGAGATCGGCGACCACGCCGCGAGCGCGAACACGGCGCACAGTCGAACTTGACGCGCCAGATGATGCATATCAGAACCCCAGACTGGTACCCATACCCATCAGCGTCGCGATCCCGAGCAGCGCGAAGATAGTCGCTGCAATTCTGTGCACGAGCTTCATCGGAATGCGCGTCGCAAGTTTCTCACCGATGAACACGGCCGGTACATCGGCAATCAGCATGCCGAGTGTGGTGCCGATCACGACCAGCACCGGAGTCGCATAGTGCGCCGCCAGCGCAACTGTTGCGATCTGGGTCTTGTCACCCATTTCGGCGAGGAAAAACGTGACCAGCGTGGCGCCGAACACCCCGAGGCGCTGCGCGAAGCGGGATTCCTGCTCCGCGATGGAATCCGGAAAGAGCATCCAGACGGCCATGCCAAGAAAGGAAACACCGAGCACCCAATGCAACACCTCCGGACTGACCGTGGCTGTGATCCAAGCGCCGAGCGCACCCGCAATGCCGTGATTGATCAGCGTTGCGATGAGGATGCCGAGGACGATCGGCGCGGGCTTCCTGAAGCGTGCGGCGAGGAGGAAAGCCAGTAGCTGGGTCTTGTCGCCAATTTCAGCGAGGGCGACCACGCCGGTAGAGACGAGGAGTGATTCCATGGGCGAGGGGGTATCGGGCGCAGCCACCCGGTAAATCCCAAGTGGCCCGCGTTAATGGTGGAAGCGGCGGCTAACGAATACACATCGTAAGCTTCGGAAAGTACAGAAAAGGCAGCGAGAGATATTCGCCAGATGACCCCGGAGTTGCCCCCGCAGGGCCGGCCCCAGCTTTAGCCGCGCACAAGCCCGTACTTCTTACTATCAGTGTCGCATAAAAAAAAATGCCATCTGTGATCGAAATTTGCCAGTCGGCAGTGTTCGCCACGCGGCTTGCATAGCAC
>JBDSRN010000080.1:0-12222 GCA_039929265.1 Steroidobacteraceae bacterium
GCCGACACCCTGAGTCGCACGCGCGATCAGCAGCAGTTGCTGGGTGTTCGCGAGGCCGCAGCCCAGCGATGCGACCGTGAACAGCGTGAGCCCGATGAGGAACAGCCTGCGCTGCCCGTACAGATCGCCGAGACGTCCGCCGAGCAGCAGCAAGCCACCGAACGTCAGCAGATACGCATTCACCACCCATGCGAGCGACACTTCCGTGAAACCAAGATCGCTGCGGATGGAAGGCAGCGCCACGTTCACGACGGTGGAGTCGAGCACGATCATCAGCACGCCGAGGCACAGTACGGTGAGTGCGACCCAGCGGCGGTCGTTGTGGATTCCAGTCATGGTTATGGTTTCGCAGAGGACTGAAATTGTGCGGCGAGAAAATCCAGCAATGCGCGCACGGACGGCAGCGGGCCGCGCCGTGACGCGAACACCGCATGCACGATTCCTGGCGAGGGCGCCCAGTCGGGCAGCAGTCGCACGAGCGTGCCGTGCGTCATCGCATCCCGGAGCAGCATCGTTGGCAGTTGCACGATGCCGATGCCGGCGATGGCCGCCGCCGCACGCCGAGTGGCTCCTCCAGCCGCGCGATGCGCCGGCTGAGCGGTAGAGGCGAACCCGCCGTGATCGACCACTTCCACGAAATAGCGGAGATCGTTGAGATCCCGGTCGGACGGCTTCATATCGTTCTACCAGCAGGACACTGTGACAAATATTAGCTGACTACAGACATGATCGTTCCGGATCTATCCTATCTGCTCACCAGGAGACCGCGCATGAAGGAGATTCTTGGAGTTTACAGCGCGCCTCGAAGCCATTGGGTCGGCGACGGATTTCCGGTTCGTTCGCTGTTCTCTTACCAGAGCCACGGCGCGCATCTGAGCCCGTTCCTGCTGCTCGATTATGCCGGGCCGGCGCAGTTTCCCCCGGCGAAGCAGGCGCGTGGTGTCGGCGAGCATCCGCACCGCGGATTCGAGACCGTGACGATCGTGTACAGCGGCGAGGTGGAGCATCGCGACTCCACCGGCGCCGGCGGCAAGATCGGTCCCGGCGACGTGCAGTGGATGACGGCGGCAGGCGGCATTCTGCATGACGAATTCCATTCGGCCGAGTTCACACGCCAGGGCGGGACGCTCGAGATGGTGCAGCTATGGGTGAACCTGCCGGCCAAGGACAAGGGCTCGACGCCCGGCTATCAGACGCTCACAAAGCAGGATATTCCGGTCGTGCAGCTTCCCGATGCAGCCGGCACGTTGCGCGTGATCGCGGGCAACTACGGCGGCACGGCCGGACCGGCGCGGACGCACACGCCGATGGACGTCTGGGACATGCGCATTCAGCAGGGCAAGACCGCGCGTCTGTCGGTCGACAAAGGTCGCACGCTCGCGCTGATCGTGCTGCACGGCATCGTGCTGGTGAATGGCGAGGAGATTGTGCGCGAGGCGCAGATGGTGTTGCTCGATCGCGAATCGGGCAACGTGAGGATCGAAGCGAACAGCGATGCAACGCTGCTGGTGCTGAGCGGCGAACCGATTGATGAGCCGATCGTGGGCTACGGTCCGTTCGTGATGAACAGCGAAACGGAGATTCGTCAGGCGATCGAGGATTTCAACGCCGGGTTGTTCGGAAAGTTGACCGAAGAGGTGAGGCTGGCGTGATTTGCACCCGGCGGCCGGGGTCCTTCCGAAGCCGCTTGCTACGGTCGCACCGGTGGACGTAGGCTCGGCTGTAAATGAACAAGCTCAACCTGCTGGCTGCCTTGCTCGCCGCGACGCTCGTCGCCTGCGGCGTCAATCCCGTTACCGGCAAGAAGGAGATTCAGTTCATCTCAGAGGGCCAGGAACTGCAGATCGGCGCTGAGAATTATTCGCCGACCAAACAGAGTCAGGGCGGCGACTTCAAGGTGATCCCCGACCTCAGTGCCTACATGAACGAGGTCGGTCAGAAGCTCGCGGCGGTGTCGGATCGCAAACTGCCGTACGAATTCGCGGTGCTCAACGAATCGGTACCGAACGCCTGGGCGCTGCCTGGCGGCAAGATCGCGGTGAATCGCGGCCTGCTCACTGAACTCAGGAGCGAAGCTGAGCTTGCTGCAGTGCTCGGGCACGAAATCGTGCATGCGGCTGCGCGGCACGGCGCGAAGGCGCAGGAACGCGGCACGCTTATCAGCGTTGGAATGGCGGCTGCGCAGGTGGGCGCCGCAATTGGTGGTGTCGATCAGAACCTGGCGTCGTTGATGGTGCAGGGCGCGGGCCTCGGCTCGGCGCTGATCCAGACGCGCTACGGGCGCGAGCAGGAGCTCGAGGCCGACGAGTACGGCATGAAATACATGAAGGCCGCGGGCTACGATCCGCTCGCGGCCGTGAGCCTGCAGGAAACGTTCGTGCGACTGTCCGGCGGGCAGAAGAGCTCGGGTTGGCTCGAGGGATTGTTCGCTTCGCATCCGCCTTCGCCTGAACGTGTGGCGCGCAACAAGGTGACCGCGCAGGAGCTCGGTGCAGGCGGCCAGTTGTATGCCGATCGCTATCTCGCGCGCATCGCTCCGTTGCAGAAGCTCAAGCCCGCCTACGACAAGTACGATCAGGCAGTGGCTGCGGCTCAGAAAAAAGATTTCGCCACCGCGCGCACGCTCACGACCGATGCCGCGAAGCTCGTGCCGCAGGAAGGGCGCTTCCAGCAAATGCTGGGCGAGATCGCTCTGGCCGAGAAAAAGCCGCGCGACGCGATTGCGTACTACGAGAATGCGATTGCCCTCAGCCCGGACTATTTCGGTTCATATCTTGGCGGGGGTGTCGCTCAGTACCGCCTGGGCGACAAGGTGAAGGCGGAAGACTGGCTCAACAAAAGTGTGAAGCTGCTACCCACCGCTCCAGCGGTGTTTTACCTGGGCAATATCGCCCGCGATCGTGGCGACAAGGCTGCCGCGCTCAAGCTCTACCAGAGTGCTGCAGGTTCCCAGAGCGAAGTCGGCAAAGAGGCCGCTCTGGAAATGGCACGCATGGACCTGCCGGACAATCCCGGACGCTATGTCGCCGCGGCGTTGCAGGTCGGCAGGGATGGCAAGCCGGTGGTAATCGTGCAGAATCGCGCGCCGGTGGCGCTCGCCGACATCACGCTGACGCCGGTGCTGGTTAACGCCAGCGGGCAGATCGTGCAGCAGGGCAACCCGGTGCGTATCAATGGCACGCTGAAGGCGGGTGAAAGCGTTGCAGCGGATCCCGGCATCGCGGTGAGCGAGGATCAGCTCGTCAACCTGCGCTTCCGAATCGACAACGCGCGTATCGCCGAATAGCTCAGCCCGCGGCGCGTTGCCAGCGCTCCCAGCAGGCTTCATCGCCGTATGCAATGAAGTTCGGGTTCAGGAAATCTTCGCCACCGTTGTAGCGCATGGCTTGTCCGTCTGGCAGTCTCCGCATCCGGCCACCCGCGGCTTCGAGCACCGCCTGTCCCGCAGCGGTGTCCCACTCCGAGGTGGGCCCGATGCGCGGATACAGGTCCGCGGTGCCTTCGGCGACGCGACAGAACTTGAGCGAACTGCCCACCGCTGCGAACTCATAATTTCCCATCTGCGCGAGTATCGGTGCCGAGGCGGCACTGCCGTGCGACCGGCTGCCCACTACACGCAGCGGATTTGCCGCCGCGCCGCGCACCTGTATTGCGACACGTGTATTACCGGCGTCGATGCGAACGGCACCGAGATCGCACGCGCCCGCATACACCTCGCCACTTGCCGGGATCTGCACGACGCCGAGCACCGGCGCGTCGACATCGATGAGCGCGATGTTGACGGTGAACTCGCCATTGCGTGACAGGAATTCCTTCGTGCCATCGAGTGGATCTACCAGCCAGTAGCGGCGCCACTTGCGTCGTTCGAGGAATTCGCTCCCAGCCGATTCCTCCGACAGTACCGGCAGGTTGGGCGTGAGCGTGCCGAGCCCCGCGAGGATCGAGCGATGCGCGCGCAAGTCGGCCTGGGTGAGCGGTGAATCGTCCGCTTTCATCTGCGCGGCGATGTGTCCGCTGCGGTATACGGCCATGATCTCCTCGCCGGCCTGGCGGGCAATGCCGCAGACGGCGTCCACCAGTTGCCACGTAAGAGGTGCATCGTTCATGCGTGCATCTTAAACGTGAAGGGCATCACGAGTTTGCCCGCGCGGTGCGAACGGTGCGACCGTAGAATCGTCGCGACATGTCGCACGACTCCCCCGAGCCGACCCTGGCAGCGGCCAACCGGCGACAGTTGCACGAACGGCGTCGCCGGACCTGGTATTCGCTTCTGCTGGGTAATTTCACGCCGCGCCGGCGCGACCCGCGCCGCCACAACGAAGCGCATTTCGCAGCTGTCGACTGGCACGATCGCCGCTGGTTGTTCGTCGCGAGCGCCATCCTGCTGTTCTCAGCGCTCGATGCCGTCTTGACCCTGACCTTGCTGCAGTTCGGGGCCACCGAGGCGAATCCGGTGATGGCGCTGCTGATTGGCGGCAATGACCTGCGCTTCGCCCTGTGCAAGCTCGGTATGACGGCGGGGGGCGTGGTGACGCTGACCCTGATTGCCAGGCTCAAGGCGTTTGGGCGACTGCCCGTGAGCCTGATCCTGTATGCCGTACTGGGCCTTTATAGTGTACTGATCCTCTACGAAGGCTGGCTTCTGCTGCATCTGCGGTCCGCCCATTGAGGGGGCCTGCCGGGAATTTGCGGGGGTTCATTTTCCTTAAAACCGCTCATACATTAGACTAGGCAATCACGCCCACCTGGTGCTTTGAACCCGCAGGTTTTTTTTCACAAGCCATGAGTGATAGTCAAGCCCCGGAAGCGCGCGCCGTAAAGGCGCCTTCGCTCTCCGAACAGGCCGCCAGCACAGCGCTGTTTGGCAGCAACGCCCCCTACATCGAAGCACTGTACGAGCAGTATCTGGAGGACCCGCAAAGCGTCGAGCAACGCTGGCGTGAGTACTTCGAGCGCATTGCGCCGGACCGGAGCACCGAACGGGCGCATCTGCGGTTGATTGCGCAACTCGAAGCGCGCGCAAGAGTGCCGCGCAGCGCCGGGTCGGCAACTTCGGGCAGCAACTCGACCGAGGAAAACGATAAGCAGGCCGCGGTCGCGCGGCTCATGCAGATCTACTCGAATCGGGGCCATCTCGTTGCCGACCTGGACCCGCTCGGTTTACAGGAGCGTCCGCGTCCGCGCGTGCTAGAGCTCGAGTACACCGGGCTCACCTCTGCGGACCTCGACACCGAATACTCGACGGGCAGTCGCAGCGACGCGATTCCCAAGCGTGCAAAGCTGCGCGACATTCTCGAGCAAATGGAGCGCATCTATCACGGGCACGTCGGCGCAGAGTTCGCGCACGTGTCGGATTCCGAAGAGCGGCTCTGGTTGCAGGATGAATTCGCGCGCGGGCGCATGCAGCAGAAGTTTTCGCCCGAGGAACGTCGCAACATTCTCTGGCAGCTCACCGCGGCCGAAGGACTGGAGCGTTATCTGCACACCAAGTACGTGGGTGCGAAGCGATTCTCTCTCGAGGGTGGCGATTCCCTGATCCCGCTGCTCGACGATCTAGTGCAGCGTGGCGGGGATGCAAAGGTAGAGGAGTTCGTCTGCGGCATGGCGCATCGCGGGCGCCTCAACGTGCTCGTGAACGTACTGGGCAAGTCGCCCTCGCAGCTGTTCTCGGAGTTCGAGGGCAAGTACGACGTCAATCACATGCAGGGCTCGGGCGACGTCAAGTATCACAAGGGTTTTTCCGCGGACCTGAAAACTGCCGGCGGCAACGTGCACGTTGCGCTCGCGTTCAATACTTCGCATCTCGAAATCGTGAACCCGGTGGTCGAGGGATCGGTGCGCGCGCGCCAGGAGCGCCGTGGCGACAAGGAAGGCAATCGCGTGCTGCCCGTGCTGATCCACGGTGATGCCGCGTTTGCGGGGCAGGGGGTCGTCATGGAGACGCTGCAGCTTTCGCAGGCGCGCGGATTCTACACAGGCGGCACCATCCACATTGTGGTCAACAATCAGGTCGGCTTCACGATGAGCGACCCCAATGATGCGCGCTCGACAACGTATTGCAGCGACGTGGCGAAGATGCTGGAGGCGCCGATCTTCCACGTGAATGGCGACGACCCGGAAGCCGTGGTGTTCGTCGAACGTCTCGCGCTCGCCTACCGGATGCGCTTCCACAAGGACGTCGTGATCGACATGGTGTGCTACCGCCGCCTGGGTCACAACGAAGGCGACGAGCCTTCTGCCACGCAGCCGGTCATGTATCGGGTCATTCGCAAACATCCGACCACGCGCAGCCTGTACGCAGATCGTCTGATCGCCGATGGTGTTGTTTCGAAGGAAGAAGTCAGCGCCATGGTCGAGCAGTACCGCAACGGGCTTGACGAAGGTCGACCACAGGCGCGTGCCTCGCTGGGTTTGATCGGCAACAAGTTCACCGTCGACTGGAGCCGCTTCCAGGTGAAAGACTGGAGCGAGCGGGTCGCTGGCCTTGACCTGGCGACCTTGAAGAAATACGGCGAACGCATTGTCGCCATCCCCGAGTCGGTGACATTGCAGCAGCAGGTCGGCAACACAATTGCGAAGCGCCGCAAGATGGTCGCCGGAGAGCTGCCGCTCGACTGGGGCTGCGCCGAAACGCTGGCCTATGCATCGGTGCTGGATGCCGGGCACCGCGTCCGCCTCACCGGTCAGGACAGCGGTCGCGGCACGTTTGCGCATCGTCACGCGGTGCTGCACGACCAGAACACCGGCGCGAAGTACATTCCGCTCGCGCACATCAGCGACACGCAGTCGCAGTTCACGGTCATCGATTCGCTGTTGTCCGAAGAGGCGGTGCTCGGCTTCGAGTACGGCTTCTCCACCACCGATCCGGATTCGATGGTGATCTGGGAAGGTCAGTTCGGCGACTTCGTGAACGGTGCGCAGGTCGTCATCGACCAGTTCATAAGCTCGGGTGAATCGAAGTGGGGTCGCATGTGCGGCCTGACACTGTTCCTGCCGCACGGGTATGAAGGACAGGGACCGGAGCATTCATCCGCGCGTCTGGAGCGTTTTTTGCAGCTGTGCGCGGAGCACAACATGCAGGTGTGTGTGCCGTCGACGCCCGCCCAGCTGTTCCACATGATCCGCAGGCAGATGCTGCGCACGCTGCGCAAGCCGCTCATCGTGATGATGCCAAAGAGCCTTCTTCGCAACGAGCTGTCCGTCTCGACGCTCGAGGATCTCAGCCAGGGCAGCTTTGCGACTGTGATCGACGAAATCGAGGATCTGAACGTATCCCAGGTGCGGCGCGTGGTGTTCTGCAGCGGCAAGGTCTACTTCGACCTGCTCAAGCAGCGTCGCATCGAAAAGCTGCGCGACGTCGCGCTTGTGCGCATCGAGCAGCTTTATCCGTTCCCCGAGGATGAATACGATGCAGTCTTGCGTCGCTACGCGAATGCCCAGGAATTTGTCTGGTGCCAGGAGGAGCCACAGAACCAGGGTGCCTGGTTCCAGATCCGGCATCGCCTCATTCACTCGCTCGGCAACCGCGAGATCTTCTACGCCGGTCGGCGCCCTGCGGCGGCTCCGGCCACCGGCATCGCGAAGATTCACGAACAGGAACAACAAACCCTTGTCGCTGCTGCGCTGCAGGCGCAGGTGCGTGACGGTATCGAGGCCGCTACCGGAAACGGGACCGCACGCATCAAGGTTGACAATGAATTGCTGAGGAAGAGTGCATCATGATCGAAATCCGAGTTCCCACCCTTCCCGAGTCCGTCGCCGATGCGACGTTGGTTTCCTGGCACAAACAGGCGGGTGAATCGGTGGGTCGGGACGAGAATCTCGCGGACCTCGAAACCGATAAGGTCGTGCTCGAAGTGCCGGCGCCTGCGAACGGTGTGATCAAGGAAATCCGGGTCCAGAACGGCACGACGGTGACCAGCGGACAGGTGCTCGCGATCATCGAGGAGGGGGCCGCCGCGTCGAAACCTGCGGCTCCTGCCACACAGTCGAGCGCCACTGCCGCGAAGGCAGCCGCACCGGCCTCTGGCGCAGCGACCGACGCCGACAAGCTCAGCCCTTCGGTGCGCCGATTGGTGCAAGAAAACAAGCTCGACGCGAGCAGCATCCCTGCTTCGGGCAAGGACGGTCGACTCACGAAGAGCGACGTCAGCAATTTCATCGATGCGGGCGGCAAGCCCGCCGCAGCGAAAACTCCGATGCCCGCGCTACCGCCGGCTGCCGCAGGCGCACGCACCGAGCACCGCGTTGCAATGACACGTCTGCGCACGCGCATTGCCGAGCGCATGGTGCAGGCTCAGTCGACGCAGGCTTTGCTAACGACCTTCAACGAGGTCGACCTGAAAGCCGTGCAGGACCTGCGCGCGCGCTACAAGGACAAGTTCGAGACATCGCAGGGCGTGAGGCTCGGATTCATTTCCTTCTTCGTCAAGGCGACCGTCGAGGCGCTGAAGAAATTCCCGATTGTCAACGCGTCGATCGACGGCAACGACATCGTGTATCGCGAGTACTACGACATCGGCGTTGCGGTATCAACCGATCGCGGGCTCATTGTGCCGGTGCTGCGCGACGCGGATACGCTGTCATTCGCGAACATCGAAAAAGCCATTGGCAACTTCGCCACGCGTGCGCGGGAAAGCACAATCACCATCGATGAGCTCACCGGAGGGACGTTCAGCATCACCAACGGTGGCGTGTTTGGATCGCTGATGTCCACTCCGATCGTGAATTCCCCACAGAGCGCGATCCTTGGCATGCACACGATCCAGCAGCGGCCAGTCGCGATCGATGGTCAGGTGGTCATCCGCCCGATGATGTATCTGGCTGTGACCTACGATCACCGCATCATCGACGGTCGCGACGCCGTGCAATTCCTGGTTGCGATCAAGGATGCGCTGGAAGATCCAGGTCGCATGCTGCTCGGGCTGTAGTCGATGGCCGACAAATTCGATGTGATAGTGATCGGCGGCGGACCCGCCGGTTATCCCGCTGCCATCCGCGCCGCCCAGAACAAGCTCAAAGTCGCCTGCATTGACGAGTGGAAGAATCTCGACGGCACCTATGCGCTCGGCGGAACCTGCCTCAACGCGGGCTGCATTCCGTCCAAGGCGCTGCTCGAATCCTCCGAGCTGTTCCATCGTGCGCAGCATGAATTCAAGACGCACGGGATCAGCGTCGGCGCGCCGCAGATCGACATCGCCACAATGCAGAAGCGCAAGGCCGGCATCGTCAAGGGCATGACCGGTGGCATCGCGGGGCTGTTCAAGGCCGCGGGCGTCACGGCATATCAGGGTCACGGCAAGCTGCTGCCGGGTTGCAAGGTGCAGGTTACCGGCGCCGACGGCAAGGTTGCACAGCTCGAGGCGGGCCACGTCATCATCGCCAGCGGGTCGATCCCCACCGAGCTCAAATCCGCGCCGTTCGACGGCAAGCGCATCGTGGACTCCTGGGGCGCGCTCGAATTCGACGCCGTGCCAAAGCGGCTCGGCGTGATCGGCGCCGGAGTCATCGGCCTCGAGCTCGGCAGCGTGTGGAAGCGCCTGGGCGCCGAAGTCGTGGTACTCGAGGCACTCGAGGCCTTCTTGCCGATGGCAGACAAGCAACTCGCCAATGAAGCGCTGCGTCAGTTCAAGAAACAGGGCCTCGAAGTGCGTCTCGGTGCCAAGGTGTCCAGTGCGAAGGTCACGGGCGATACCGTGAAGGTCGAGTACACCGATGCCCGCGGCACCCAGAGCGCGGAGTTCGACAAGCTGGTGGTTGCGATCGGCCGCCGCCCGTTCACGAAGGACCTGCTCGCTGACGGCACGGGCGTCGCGCTCGACGAGCGCGGCTTCATCAATGTCGACGAGCATTGCTTCACCGGCGTCGACAAGGTCTATGCCGTTGGCGATTGCGTGCGCGGGCCGATGCTGGCGCACAAGGGCAAGGACGAAGCGGTGATGGTGGCGGACCTGATCGCCGGTGGCTATGGCCACATGAACTACGACATCATGCCCTCGGTGATCTACACGGCACCCGAGATGGGATGGGTGGGCCTGAGCGAAGAGCAGGCAAAAGCCAAGGGCATCAAAGTGAAGACTGGCTCGTTCCCGTTCGCCGCCAGCGGCCGCGCCAAGGCCATGGAGTCCACAGCCGGTTTCGCCAAGGTGGTCGCGGACGCGAAGACGGATCGCATCCTCGGCGTACACATCATCGGACCCATGGCCGGCGAGTTGATTGCCGAAGCCGTGCTCGCAATGGAGTTTTCGGGCAGCGTCGAGGACCTGCAGCGAACGATTCATTCGCATCCGACACTGTCGGAGGCGCTGCACGAGGCCGCACTTGCAGTGGATAAGCGCTCGATCGACATGCCCAATGGCTGAGCGCTAATGCATCCGTCGTGCGACCAGCACGTTCGGGATGCGCTTGAGGCGCAGCAGTAGTCGGCTCAGTTCGTCAAGATCGCGTACTCCCAGCCGCAGCGATATGCGCGCGATGTGATCCTCCGGATCGGTCGCGCTGCTCACCCCTTCGATGCTGAGCTTCTGTTCTGCGATCAGATCGGTGACGTCACGCAACAGTCCGCGCCGATCGAATGCCTCGATCGCGATTTCCACCGGCAGCTTGTCGTCGCGATTTTCCGCCCACTCCACGCGCAGACTTCGATCGGGTCGCAGCCTGTGCATGCGCGTCGCGCTCGGGCAGTTTGCGGCGTGGATCGTGACGCCGCGACCCAGTGTCACGTAGCCCGTGATCGGCTCGGGACGCACCGGCGCGCAACACCGCGCCAGTGTGACTGGCAGGTCGCCCACCCCCTCGATGGCCACCGGTGAGCGTGCCGGCTTGATGCGCGTGCGCGTGCGCCGGGGCGTCGACGTCGGCACGTCCTCTGGCGCCGGTTCTTCCGCTCTGTGCTTCGCAGCATCAGGGGCGGTTTTCGCATCGAGTGCGCGGAACCACGCCCGCACCTTGGCGCGACTGCGGTTTGACACCAGATAGCCTTGATCCGGCGCGAGCCAGTCGCGACTGGGCGCACCGGTCTTCGCGGTAATGATGTCCACCACGTCACCGTTGGCGAGCGCATGCGTGAGGGGCACGATGCGCCCGTTGACCCTCGCACCACGACAGCGGTGCCCGAGCCCGGTGTGCACGTGGTATGCGAAATCGAGAGGGGTAGCGCCACGCGGCACATCGATCACTTCGCCCTTGGGTGTGAGCGCGTAGATGCGATCGTTGAACAGGTTGCCGCTGATCTGCTGGATGAAATCCTGCTCGCCGTCACCAGCGGCAGAGGCGCCACTGAGCAGACCTCTTAGCCACTGGATCTTGCGCTCGTATGATTTATCCTGCGCGGCCCCTTCCTTGTACAGCCAGTGAGCCGCGACACCGAGCTCTGCGTGCTCCTGCATGTCTGGCGTGCGAATCTGGATTTCGAGCGAGCGCTCTTCCGGTCCGATTACCGCGGTGTGGATCGAACGATAGAAGTTGCCCTTGGGAGTCGCGATGTAGTCGTCGAACTCGCCGGGCAGATACGGCCACAACCCATGCACGACCCCGAGTGCGGCATAACACTCGCTCACGGTAGCGACGATGACGCGCACTGCGCGCACGTCGAACACATGCTCGAATTCGAGCTGCTTGCGCAGCATCTTGCGATGGATGCTGTAGATGTGTTTGGGCCGCCCGGTCACCTGCGCGTGCACCCCGGCTTCGGCGAGCTGCGTCGCAAGCAATTCGCAGACGCGCTGGATGTAGCGCTCGCGATCGGCGCGCTTCTCGTTGAGCGCTGCCGCGATGTGGTGATATGCGTCCGGCTCGAGGTCGCGGAACGCGAGATCCTCCAGCTCCCATTTGACGTTCCAGACACCGAGGCGGTTGGCCAGTGGCGCGTAGATCTCGCGTGATTCCAGCGCCAGGCGCCGACGCGCGTCCGCATCGAGCCCCTTTGCGTGGCGCACACGCACGAGCTGTGCAGCCAGGCGCGCGAGCACCAGGCGCGGATCGCTCACCACGGCGAGCAGCATCTTGCGCAACGTCTCGGCCTGGCGCAGGTTCAGACCCTGCGCGGCGGACCAGCGGCTGCTGAAATCCAGCTCGCCGAAGCGAGTGAGTTCGCGCAGGAGTACGGTGACCTGGGGGCCGACCAGCGCGGTGATGCGCGCGGTATCGTCCGGCGTGATGGGTCCGGGATGCGCGCCGCGGATCAGAACGGCCTGAGCGAGCGCGGTGTCACGCGTCAGCGTC
>JBDSRN010000081.1:0-4339 GCA_039929265.1 Steroidobacteraceae bacterium
ACCGCCGTCTCAGCCGCCCTGGTTGCCGCCTGCCTGCTCTCCTTCACCGCCTGCGCAGGGGCTGAGGGTCGCAAGGCCAGCTACCTCGCCAAGGGTCAGGAATATCTCGCCGCGCAGAACTACGAGAAGGCACGCCTCGAGTTCCGCAACGCGTTGCAGCTCGACCCGAACGATGCGGAGGCGAGCTACCTCGCCGGTCAGGCCGCCGAGAAGCTCGCGAACATGCGCGAAGCCGCCTCGATGTATCAGACAGCGATCCAGAACAACGACAAGCACATCGGCGCGCGCGCCGCGCTGGCCAAGCTGTACGTCTTCGGCGGTGCGCCGGATAAGGCAATGGAGCTGGTGGAGCCCGGTCTTGCGATCAAGCCCGATGATGCGGACCTGTTGACTGCGCGCGGCGCGGCGCGCCTGCAGACCGGCGACAAAGTCGGCGCGCGCGCGGATGCCGAGAAAGCCGCAGGCCTCGCGCCCGACAACGAAAGCGCCATCGCGCTGCTCGCATCCATCTATCGCACCGAAGGCGAGAACGACAAGGCCATCGATCTCGTCAAGAAGGCCGTCGAGTCGCCCAAGGCGACCACCGATCTGCACCTCGTGCTCGCGCAGCTCTACCTCAGCGACGACAAGCACGCCGAAGCGGTCGCCGTAGTGCGCAAGGTCATCGCGAAGGAGCCAGACAAACTGGTGTATCGCTATCGCCTCGCCCAGCTCCTGCTGCTCGACAAGGACGTCGATGCCGCCGAAGCCGAACTGCGCGCGGCGGTGAAGCAGGCGCCGAAGGATGCCGAGGCCAAGCTGGTGCTCGCTAACCTGCTCGCCTCGCAACGCTCGTACGAAGTCGCCGAGGCGGAGCTGAAGCGTCTGTCCGCCGAATCCAGGGACGACTATGCGCTGCGGCTCGGTCTCGCCCAGTTCTACGGCCAGCACAAGCAGAACGATGAGGCCGAAGCGACGCTGAAGCAGATCATCCAGGACGACGGCACGAATCCGAGCGGACTCACCGCGCGCAATCGTCTCGCCGCGGGTTATCTCGGCGCCGGCAACCTCGACGCCGCGGCGCCGCTGCTCGATCAAGTGCTAAAGAAGAATCCGCGCGACAACGAAGCCCTCGCCTCGCGCGCGAATTTGTATCTCGCGCAGGGCAAGGCCGACGCCGCCATCACTGATCTGCGCGCGGTGCAGCGCGATCAGCCCAATTCCGCGCTGTTGCAGCGTGCGCTCGCGCGCGCGTATCTGCAGAACGAGGACGTCACGCTCGCCGAGGAAACCCTGCGCGCCACCGTGCAGGGAAACCCCAGCGATGCCGATGCGCGCATGGAACTGATCCAGCTGCTGCTGCGCACGAACCGCGTCGATGCCGCGCTGCCGATGCTCGAGAAACTCGCCGCCGAGAAGCCCGACAACATCAGCATTCTCGAGGCACTCGTCAGTGCGCAACTTGAAAAAAAGGACTACCGCGCCGCGCGCCGCGCCGCGAGCCTCATGATCGCCGCGAAACCGCAGCAGCCCAACGGCAACTACATGCTCGGCGTGATCGAGCTCGCCGACGACAAGCCCGACGCCGCGCGTGAGTCGCTCGAACGCGCGACGGTGCTGGCGCCCGATGCCGTCGAGCCCATCGCCGCGCTCGTGCGGCTGGATCTCGCGCAGAAGAAAGTGCCCGCTGCGCTCGCGCGCCTGGCTGCGGTGATCACGAAGTTTCCGCAGAATCCGCTCGCGCACAATCTCAAGGGCGAAGTGCTCGCGGGCCTGAAGCGCAACGACGAGGCGGTTGCTTCCTTCCGCAACGCCATCCAGGTGGCGCCGACCTGGCCGAATGCATATCGCAGTCTAGCCGGCACCTACTTCGCCGGCGGCAAGCCGGATGAAGGCATCGCTGCGCTGATGGAAGGCATCACCGCGACCCAGGGCACGCCGCTGCTGGTGGCTGACCTCGCCAGCACTTACGAACGGCTCGGCAAGTTCGACGATGCGATCGCGCAGTACGACGCGCTCGTGAACCTGCCTGGCAACACCGATGCCGCCGCGAGCAGCCTCGCGATGCTGCTGGTGACCCACCGCACCGACAAGACGAGCCTCGACCGCGCCCGCACGCTGGCCGAACGCTTCTCCGCGTCAAAGAGCGCCCCGCTGCTGGATACCTGGGGCTGGGTGCTCTACAAGCGCGGCGAGAATGCCGCAGCGGTCACAGCGCTGCAGAAGGCCGTCGACAAGCTGCCGCAGGCCCCGGTGCTGCAGTACCACCTCGGCATGGCGCAGTACAAAGCGGGCAATAAGGAAGGCGCACGCACCAGCCTGGAAGCGGCGTTGAAAGGCGATAACGATTACGCCGGCAAGGACGAGGCGTTCAAGACGCTGGCGCAGATCAAGGGCGGGTGAAGCACCGACGCGACGCGGACGCGGAGACTCGGACAGTGCGAAGGAGCGACCTGCGCGAATCCAGCCCACCCTCAAGCTGCGCTTGCGCCGCATCGGCAAATCATTCGGCGTCATCATTGCGCTCACTTCCTCACGGAAGGCCACGACACGGCTGTTGCAGATCCTGGTCGGGCGATGGCGAACCTCCGTGGATCTTCGCGCCCACGCCCCGTATGTGGGGATGCTCGACAGGCAGGAGCGCAATCGCATCAAGCGCGCCGGCACGCGGCGCAGGCGGCTATAACAATGTCCTGACGGCCAAAAAAAGGAAGCGGCGGTGCCCCGTGGCCCGCCGCCTCATCCGGGCCAGCAATCAGGGAGTGGTCGTCGTCGCCTCCGGCGCCGGCTTCTCTCCGACCCACAGGTTGCCCGAGGACTGACGGTCCAGCGTCACGCCCTGCGAGCGGCTCGCCTTCGCCGCGCCACTCGCCTGTCCGGCGGCACCCGTGTGCTTCGTCTGGAGGTCACCGCCCAGGTTGCCACCGAGGTCGAGGGTCTTTGCCGGCTCGTTGGTTGCGGCCGGCTCGGCCTTGTCCTTCAACTTGGCGGGGGTCTCGCCCACCTTGTCCTTCACGCGGCCACCTACCGCACCGACCCGGTCGATCGCACCCGGACGCTCGAGCGTGCCGCCGACCGACCCCATACCGCCCAGGTTGCCGATGCCCGTGAGCCCGCCGCCGAGACCGCCGCCCAGCGTGCCGCCGAGACCACCGGCGCTCGCCTGCCCAAACGACACAACCGCCGTGATCGTCGAGATAATCAGGATCTGCTTCTTCATGTTCGTACCCTCCATTTCGACCGCGCTGTGTTGCGAGGTCTTCTACAAGGGATAACGAGCATCGCAGGTGGATTCTTCCATTCCTGCGTAAATAATTGATTTTACTTATTTACTGCCAAGGTGCTGCGCAGCTCGGCGCCGACGAGGCCCTGCCCGTACGTCCGGTCCGTTCCCGGCGCGCCGAGGTCACGCGCACTCGAGCAAAGCGTCGCAAGTGATTGATCGTGCGCGAGCAGGCCCGCGACGATCGGCGCCGCAAACGAGGTCCCGCGCACCGGCACGTAGGTGCCGTCAGGCGCCGCGGCGAGGATATCCGCACCCGGTGCAGCCAAGTCCACCTGTGGTCCGCGCCCGGCTTCGATCAGCGCCTTGTCGCGTGCATCAACCGCGGTCACGCCGATCACTCCGTCGTAGGAGGCGGGATACAGCGGTCGCGCAGCCGGCCCATCGTTGCCGACCGCCGCGACGATCACTACGCCGCGTGCGAGCAGCGCGCGCACCACGCCCTCGAACACGACATTGACCGGCCCGACGAGGCTGATGTTCACCACCGGCACGCCCTCGCGCGCCATCCAGGCGAGCGCGAGGGCCACGGAGTCGACGAGCCCGCCCACGCCTGCCCCGCCCGCATCGTTGCCGCAGTACACATCGGCGGCAAAGAGATCGGCACCGGGAGCCGCAACCACCAGCAACGAGGCGACTGCTGTGCCGTGCGCGCTGGGGTGAACAGCACCCTCGCACCCGAACGGATGGATCACGACATCCTTGAACGCGGGATGAGCTGCGGCGACGCCGCTATCGATGAGGCCCACTCTGTATCGCGCGCCAGGGCGCGGGAGCTCGGGCGCAGTTGCCGGTGTCGGAGTGCCTGCACCCCCAGCCGCACTTTCGAAGTACAGGTGATTGAAGTCGTAGCGACCCTGAGGATCGAGCTGCCGCAACCGCGCGAGCCCGCGTCGCGCACTCCAGCCCGGGGGTGACAACAGAGTTATGACGCGTGCGTCGAGACCATCGAGCGCCTGCTCCCGCTGAACCCGGAACCCCGCCCCCACCACCGCTGCAAGGGCGGCTTCGGTGGGCGACAGAGCAAGGAATACTCCGCGCACTATGGGCTCGCCGCGCGGATCGCGATCGAGCACG
>JBDSRN010000082.1:0-16292 GCA_039929265.1 Steroidobacteraceae bacterium
GCAATAGGTACGACGTCCCTCGATCCACCGCTCGAAAGTTGCTCATCCGTACCACTCGCAGCGAAATAACTGCCGCAAATTATATCGCCTCATCCACACTCAGTCGTTAAGTCCGACAGGCTGCTAGCGCAGGCGCTTCAGGCGCTCCAGATACGCCAGCTCGTCCGGCGCTCGTCCTGCGCGCTGCGCTTCCCACAACGTCTCCGCAAGTGCTTCGATCATGGTGTGTTCCGCGTCGTGCCTGTTGCCGCGACGGGCCGCAAGCTTCGCATGGATCGCGCGAATGCCCGCCGGCCGGTCCGTGCCCAACTGTTCGCGCAGCGCCAGGTGCAGCCCCATGTGCAGGAACGGATTCGTGCGACCTTCCTCGACACCGAACTGTTCCTGCACGGAATCCTCGCTCTCGAGCAGCTTCTGATACTCGGGATGCAGCTCGATGACGTCAGCGATCTGCGCGTCGACGGGCTCGAGCGGCAGGCCCGCGCGCCGTCGCCGCCACGTCTCGACGTAGCGCTGGCGCAGGGAATTGCGATCGTTAGCGGCGAACATCGTCGGGCTTCGTCTTGTCCTTGAACTCGCACAGGTCGCGGATCACGCATTCCGGGCAGCGCGGCTTGCGTGCGAGGCAGACGTGACGTCCGTGCAGGATGAGCCAGTGATGCGCGTGCTGCATGAATTCCGGTGGCGTGCTGCGCATCAGGCCGTCTTCCACTTCGCGCGGTGTGGCACCGTTCGTGAGCCCCGTGCGGTTGGCGACGCGGAACACGTGCGTGTCCACCGCCAGGGTCGACTCGCCGAACGCGACGTTCAGCACCACGTTCGCTGTTTTGCGGCCCACCCCGGGCAGGGCTTCGAGCGCATGGCGATCGTGTGGCACCTCGCCGCCGTGATTTTCGATCAACAGCCGGCAGGTCTCGATCACGTTCTTCGCCTTGGCATTGAACAGCCCGATGCGCCTGATGTACGGCGTGAGCCCCTTCACTCCAAGGGCGAGGATCTGCTGCGGCGTGCTGGCATGCGGATAGAGCACACGCGTCGCTTCGTTGACGCTGCGATCCGTCGCCTGCGCGGACAGGATCACGGCGATCAACAGCTCGAACGGCGAGGCGAACGTCAGCTCGCTGCGCGGCTCGGGATTCGCGGCGCGCAGCCGCGCGAAGATCTCGTGACGGCGGGCCGCGTTCATCGCGACGTCAGTTGACCTTCATGCCGGGCTGCGCGCCGGAGTCGGGCGACAGCAGGAACACGCCCGCATCGCTGCCGCTCGCGCACAGCACCATGCCTTCGGACACACCGAAGCGCATCTTGCGCGGCGCGAGGTTCGCCACCATCAACACGAGGCGGCCGACCATGTCCTCGGGCTTGTAGCTGCTGCGGATGCCGGAGAATACCTGGCGCTGAGCGGCGCCGAGATCCAGCGTGAGCTGCAGCAGCTTGTCCGAACCGTCCACCACCTGGGCCGCGATCACTTTTGCAACGCGCAGGTCGAGCTTCGCGAAGTCGCCGATCCCGATCGAGCCCGGCGCAGCATCGAGCTTCGGCGCGACCACCGGTGTCGCCTCCGAGGCCACGAGATTCTTCACCACTGCCGGGTCGAGCCGCGTGGCCAGCGGCTGGTAACGGCCGAGCGGCGTGCCCAGCAGCGGCTTGCCCGCAGCACCCCACAGCGGTGCACCGCTCTCGCCGAGCCATGTGCGCGCCTCGGCTGCGACCTTCGGTATCACCGGGGCGAGCCAGTACAGCAGCACACGGAACAGGTTGATGCCCTGAGTGGCGATGCCGCGCACCTCGTCCACGCGGGCGGGATCCTTCGCGACGATCCAGGGTTTCATCTGATCCACGTACTGGTTGGCACGATCGGCCAGCGCCATGATCTCGCGCACCGCGTTGGCGTACTCGCGCGACTCGAACAGTTTCGCAATCGCCTCGCTCTGCGCGGTGAAGCCTGCATGCAGCGCCGCGTCCGGCAGGCTCGTCGCGAGCTTGCCGCCGCTGCGTTCGACGAACGGCGCACAGCGGCTCGCGATGTTCACGAGCTTGCCGACGATGTCGGAATTCACGCGCGCGACGAAGTCCTCGAGGTTGAGGTCGATGTCGTCGAGGCCGCTGCCGAGCTTGGCGGCGAAGTAGTAACGCAGCGGCTCGGGTGGCAGACACTGCAGATAGCGCTCGGCGGTGATGAACGTGCCGCGCGACTTGGACATCTTCTGTCCGTCGACCGTCAGGAAGCCGTGCACGAACACCGAGGTCGGGCGACGCAGCCCCGCGCCGTACAGCACTGCGGGCCAGAACAGCGTGTGGAAGTACTGAATGTCCTTGCCGATGAAGTGGTACAGCTCGCTCGCCGTTTCGGAGCGCCAGTACTCGTCGAACGAAAGATCCCGGCGCGCGGCGAGGGCGCGGAAGCTGCCGATGTAACCGATGGGCGCATCGAACCAGACGTAGAAGAACTTGCCCGGGGCATCCGGAATCTCGAAGCCGAAGTAGGGCGATTCGCGCGAGATGTCCCAGTCCTTCAGGCCGGCCTCGAACCACTCGCCAAGCTTTGCCCGCACGCCATCCGAAAGCGTGCCCTTCACGAGCCAGTCGCGCAGCATCGCTTCGAAGTCACCGAGCTTGAAGAACAGGTGCTCGGAGTCGCGCCACACCGGCGGCGTGTTCGTGACAGTCGAAACAGGGTCTTTGAGATCCGCGGGACTATAAGTTGCGCCGCAGTTCTCGCAGCTGTCCCCGTACTGGTCCGCGGTGCCGCAACGGGGACATGTTCCGCGTATGAAGCGATCGGGCAGGAACATGCCCGCCTGCTCGTCGTACGCCTGGCTCACGGAGCGACGCGTGATGTGCCCGGCCTTCACGAGCGCCTCGTACATCGAGATGGTCTGCACTCGGTTCTCTTCCGAGTGCGTGGAATGGAACTGGTCGAACTCGATGAGGAAGCCCGCGTAGTCGCGCTGGTGCTCGGTGGCCACGGCGGCGATCAACGCCTCGGGCGTTTTATTCTCCTGCTGCGCGCGGATCATTATCGGCGTGCCGTGCGCATCCTCGGCACAGCAGTACAGACAGTCGTTGCCGCGCATCTTCTGGAAACGCACCCAGATGTCGGTCTGCGTGGCTTCGATGATGTGGCCGAGATGAAGCGCGCCGTTGGCGTACGGCAGGGCGCTGGTGACGAGGATCTTGCGGGGCATGCCAGCGATTATCGCACGAGTCAGTCCTGCTCTTTCACTGCCTCGAAACGCGACTTGTTGATGGCTTTCTTGAAGGCTTCGCGGCCCGTGACTGCGCGTGCATCGAACAGGTTCTGGATCGAGGAATCCATTGTCTTCATGCCGTACTGACCGCCGGCCTGCATGGTGTTCTCGAGCTGGTCGAGCTTGCCCTGGCGGATCAGATTCGCGGCCGCCGAAGTATTCACCAGGATCTCCAGCGCCGCGAGGCGACCACTCTTGTCGGCCTTCTGCAGCAGCTGCTGCGAGATAACGCCGCGCAGTGAGGTGGATAGCATGGTGCGCACATGCGACTGCTTGTCGGACGGGAACACGTTGATCATGCGATCGACGGTCTGCGCCGCGCCGTTGGTGTGCAGCGTGCCCATCACGAGAATGCCCATTTCCGCCGCGGTCACCGCGATGCTCATCGTTTCGAGGTCGCGCAACTCGCCAACGAGGATGACGTCGGGATCCTCGCGCAGGGCACTGTGCAGCGCGGAGGCGAAGCTGTGCGCATGCACGCCTATCTCGCGCTGGCTGATGAGGCAGTTCTTGCGCTGGTGCACGAACTCGATCGGATCCTCGATGGTGAGGATGTGACCTTTCTCACGCGAGTTGATGTCATCGACCATCGCCGCGAGCGTCGTGGATTTTCCCGAGCCCGTCTTGCCCGTGACCAGGATCAAGCCGCTGGTAGCGCGGCACATCTGCCGGATCGCATCGGGCAGCTTGAGCTCGTCCATCGTGAGCGCCTTGGACGGAATCGCGCGGAAAACCGCGCCCATGCCGTTGATCTGGCGCATCACGTTGACGCGAAAGCGGCCCTTGCCCTCGAGGGTGTAGGCGAAGTCGGCGCCGTCGTGCTTCTCGAAGCGCTCGACGGCCTTCTTCGGCATGATTTCGTACAGCGCCTCCTTGGCGAACTCGGCGGTCAGGCGATCGGGACGCAGCGGCGTGAGATCGCCGTACAGGCGCAGTCGCGTGGGATCCCCGGCGATGAAGTGCAAGTCGGACGCGCGGCGCCCGATGATCTCGTTCAGGTATTCGTCGATGCGTGCCATGCGCGCTTCAGCTGCCCGTGTCGGCGGTGAGGCTCATCTTCGGCAGCAGGCTCGTGTCGGTCACGAATTTCTGGAACGCGCGTTTGTCATGCGAGTACGCATACGCATCGTCCGGATCGATTTCCTTCGCAGTGAGCGCGGCGAGCAGCGCCTGGTCGAGCATCTGCATGCCGAACTCGCGACCCATTTGCAGCTGACTCGGCACCTGGTGCGTCTGGTCGGTCTGGATGAGCTTGGCGATCGCCTTGGTCATCACCATGATCTCGCAGATCGCCTTGCGGCCGCGACCGTCCGCAGTCTTCACGAGCACCTGTGTCACCACGGCGAGCAGCGACTGTGCGAGGAAGCTCTTGGTCTGCTCGCGCTCCTCGACGGGCAGGGCGTCGATGATGCGATCCACGGTTTTCACCGCGCCGGTGGTGTGCAGCGTACCGAGCACGAGGTGCCCGGTTTCAGCGGCGGTCATCGCCATCGAAATGGTCTCGGCATCGCGCAGCTCGCCGACGAGAATCACGTCCGGATCCTCGCGCATCGCGGCGCGCACGCCTTCGGCGAAGCTCGGGATGTGCGTGCCGAGCTCGCGCTGGATCACCTGACTTGATTTGCTCCGGTGCACGAACTCGATCGGATCCTCGAGGCTGATGATGTTCAGCCGGCGCGTCTGGTTCAGGTGGTCGATCATCGCGGCGAGCGTGGTCGACTTGCCCGTGCCGGTGGAGCCGGTGACCAGGATCATGCCCTGATGATAGTCGCAGAGCTGCTTGACGATGGGCGGCAGGTGCAGCTTGTCGAGCGACGGGGTGTCGGTTGGGATCGCGCGGAACGTGGCGCCGATGCCGGTGTCCTTGCGATACACGTTGACGCGGAAGCGTCCGCCGTCGGCCGACACATAGGAGAAATCGAGATCGTTGCCCTGGGTGAAATGCTCGGTTTGCGAGTGCGTGAGGATTTCGTTGATGTAGCCTTGCAACTCGGCATCGCCGAGATCGCGGAACTTGATCGGCATGAGATCGCCATGCAGACGCAGCATGGGCGGCACACCCACCGCGAGATGAATGTCGGAGCAGCCCTGCTGCATGCCGAGCTTCAGGAAGGCATCAATGCGCGCCAAGTGAAAACTCCCGGATCTTGCGGCCCATTTAGCCGCAGTTTACAGCGCAAACAACAGCTTGGAGCCAGAAATCCGACTGCGATCACACTGCGCCATGGGGTCAGGCGCCGAAAGCGGTCGGTCACGCCTATGCGGCGGGCCCAGTGAACTCTTCGAGCGCCGCGCGCATTTCGTCCATGGACTGGAAGCGCCTGGTCTTGTCCACCTGCATTGCCTTGACGACGATCTCGCCCAGCCCAGCCGGCAGCTGCGGGTTCACTTCCTGTGGCGGGCGCGCCTTGCCCTGCACATGCTGGTACATCACGGCCATGTGGTCGCCGCGCGAATAAGGCGGGACGCCGGTGAACAACTCGTACAGGATCACGCCGATTGCGTAGATGTCGGCGCGCTCGTCGACCTTGCGGCCCAGGATCTGCTCCGGCGCCATGTACTTGGGCGAGCCGATGACGTAGCCCGTCTTGGTGAGCTGCGTGTCGCCCTCGCGATGCGCAGCGGCGACTCCGAAATCCACGATCTTGAGCAGCCCCGCCTCGTTGATGAGGACGTTCGCGGGCTTCAGATCGCGATGCACGATGCCGACCAGGTGCGCCACCGCCATGCCGGTACACATGTCCACGCCGAACTGTATCGCACGCTTCAGCGGCATCGGTTTCTCGTTCACCACCTCGGCACCAAGCGTGTGTGACGGGAAGTATTCCATCGAGATGGCGTAGTTGCCCTGGATGGAGAGAAAGTCGTAGATGCGGATGACGTTGTGGTGCGTGATCTTGCGCGAGTAGCGCAGCTCGTGCACGAAGCGCTTCATCATCTCCTCGTCCTGCGCCACGTTCGGGTTCAGGAACTTCAGGATCAGCCGCTCGTCGACCACGGTGTCTTCCATCAGCAGCACCGTGCCGAAGGCGCCGCGGCCGATGCGCTCGATGTATTTGTAGCGGCCCTCGATGATGTCGCCGGTCTTCAGTACTGAGATGTCGAGCTTGGCAGGCGTCTGCTGCTCCACTTGGCGGATCGCCGCGGCAAGATCCGGCTCCGACATCATCATCGTGCGAGCGGGCTCGGGTGTGCGCGAGCCGCTCTGCGTTCCCTGCGGTCCCGACGATGCCGATGTGCCCGTAGGGTTCAGCGAGATTCCGTGGATTGAGCCGGAGGCGAAACGTGCCTGCAGGTCGGCGAGGGCGCGCGTCGCGGCCTGTGCGACGGTGGCATCCGGCGCAGCCGCTTGCGCCTGCAGATGCACGCGGATGTGTTCGGCGCGACGCTCGTCGGAAAGTTTTGCCAGCGTGTGCACGACTTCAACGCGGATTTCCTTCTCCGGGCGCTGCAGCAACCCGAGCAGCGGCTCGATCGTGCGCGCATCGCCGAGCTTGCCGATCGCGCGCACGACTACTGGGAGCGAGCGGGCATTGCCGCCCTGCAGCATCTCGAGGATACGGGGCAGGGCCCGCTTGCTGCCGATTTCCGCGAGCGCATCCACCGCGCGCTCGCTCACCCACCAGTCCTTGTCGCGCGTCGCCTCGATAAGGTGATTGACGGCCCGTTCGTCCTTCGTCTGATTCAGGATCTCGATTGCGGAGCGACGGATGTCCTCGTCATCGTCCTTGATGAGCGTCAGCACCGCGTCGATGACTTTCGGTCCGCCGATCTTGCCGAGCGCATCGCCGGCGCGGCTGCGCACCCACCAGTCATCGTCCTTGATCGCCGCGAGCAGGTGCTTGACCGACTTCGCGTCGCCGATCTCGTTGAGCACTTCGACCGCTGCGCGACGCGCGTACTCGTTCTCGTCCTTCAGCACATCGATGAGATGAGTGATGGTCTCGGGGCTCCTTGCCTTGATGAGCACGTCGATCGCGCGGTTCTGCACGTCGATCTCCGGATCACGCAACAGCCGGCTGACCTCGCCGACATCCACGCGACCATCCATGCGCGACATGGCGGTGAGCGCCGCCGCTCGGATCTGCTTGTTGCCGTCGCGCAGCTGGCTCTGCAGGGCGCGGTGCACTTCGGGCGTGTTGTAGCGCGACAGGATGTTGATGATGTGCAGGCGTGCGACCGGGTCCTTGCCCTCGAGGCGGCTCACGAGCTCCGGCACCGCGGCGGCATCGGCGAGCTCGCTGATGATCCGGAACAACCCCGCCTTCTCATTCGGCTCCTGGCTGTAGGCGGCGGCCAGCAGCTCGCGCACGTTGAAACGGCTGCGATGCGAATTGATGATGTCCAGCAGCGCCGATTTCGACACGCCCTTGGTGCCAAGCGCATCGAGCAACAGGCTCGGCGAATAGCCACGCGCGCTGATGAGCGCCCAGGACAGGCCGGCGATGATGCGCGGACCGCCCTCGGCGAGCCCGGTGACGTACTGCGGGAAGGTCTTGTTGTTGACGAGATGGGAGAGCACGTCGACGAAGGCGACGGTGGCGTTCTTGTCCGCGTCGGCCAGGGCCTGGATGGTGGGCTCTATCGCGCCAGCCCCGAGATCCTTGAGCTTGCCGACAGCCTTCTGGGTAGCCGGATTCAGAGGATCGGTTGACGACTTGATCTCCTGAATCAGGCGATCAGAGCGCAGGTTGGTAAAAAAGGCCATTCAGCTTTTTATTGCACAAAACGAATGCTGCTGATCGCTCGCCGAGCGTGCAATGCCAGCGTATTCAGGGCCAAGATTATGCCACAGCGCTTGCGCTAGAATTCGTCATGCCTCACTCGAACGATAATGCAAGACAGGCGCTGGAGCGCTATGCCGACCCCTGGCTCAGGGCCACGCTGGGCGACCTCAAGGCGCTGCGCGCGCTGGACGAGCGCGACGGCACCCTCCTGGCGCGCGTTGTACTGCCCGTGCCCGTGCGTGGGTATCACGAGGAACTGTTAACTGGGCTGCGCCAGCAGCTGCAGGCGGCCGGTATCGCCCAGCCGCTGGAGCTGGACCTGGTCAGCGACATCGAGGCTCACGCCGTGCAGCGCCAGCTCAAGCCGCTGGCCACTGTCAGCAATATCGTGGCGGTCGCCTCGGGCAAGGGCGGGGTGGGCAAGTCCACCGTCGCGGTGAATCTCGCGCTCGCCTGGGCCGCTGCCGGTGCGCGGGTCGGCCTGCTGGATGCCGACATCTATGGGCCCAGCCAGCCTCTGATGCTGGGTCTTACCGGGCAGCGCCCGACCTCGCTCGACGGCAAACGTATCCTGCCGCTGCAGGCCCATGGCGTGGTCGCGATGTCGATCGGCTTCCTCATCGATGCCTCGCAGCCCATGGCCTGGCGCGGCCCGATGGTCACTCAGGCCCTGACGCAGCTCCTGGCCGATACCCAGTGGGGCGAACTCGACTACCTCGTGATCGACACGCCGCCAGGCACCGGCGACCTCCAGCTCACCCTCGCGCAGCGCGTGCCGGTGGCAGGGGCGGTGATCGTCACCACGCCGCAGGACATCGCCTTGGCCGATGCGCGCAAGGGTCTCAAGATGTTCGAGAAGGTGAACGTGCCGGTGCTCGGCATCGTCGAGAACATGAGCGTGCACATCTGCTCGCAATGCGGCCACGCGGATTCCATCTTTGGCAGCGGCGGCGGCACGCGCCTCGCGGCGGAATCCGGCGTCGAACTGCTGGGCGAGCTGCCGCTGGATGCGCAGATCCGCGCGGAGGCCGACGCCGGTCGTCCGAGCGTCGTCGCCGCGCCCGATTCGCCCCGCGGCATCGCGTACCGCGATCTGGCACGTCGCACTGCCGCCGCGCTTGCCCGCCGCGCGCGCGACAAGAGCAGCCTGTTTCCGAACATCGTCGTCGAGGAGAGCTGATGAGCATCAAGTCGGACAACTGGATCCGGCGCATGGCGCAAGAACAAGGAATGATCGATCCGTTCGAACCCGGCCAGGTGCGCGAGCGCAACGGCAAGAAAATAATTTCCTACGGCACCTCGAGCTACGGCTACGACGTGCGTTGCGCCAGCGAGTTCAAGATCTTCACCAACATCAATTCGACGATCGTCGATCCGAAGGACTTCGACTCGAAGAACTTCGTGGATGTGGATCAGGACGTGTGCATCATTCCGCCGAACTCGTTCGCGCTCGCGCGCACGATGGAGTTCTTCCGCATTCCGCGCAGCACGCTGGTGGTGTGCCTTGGCAAGAGCACGTACGCGCGCTGCGGAATCATCGTCAACGTGACACCGCTGGAGCCGGAGTGGGAAGGGCATGTGACACTGGAGTTCTCCAACACGACACCGCTGCCCGCGCGCATCTACGCCAACGAAGGCGTCGCGCAGATGCTGTTCTTCGAATCCGATGAGGTGTGCTCCACCTCGTACAAGGATCGAGGCGGCAAGTACCAGGGCCAGAAGGGTGTCACTTTGCCCAGAGCGTGACGAGGGCCTGAGCGTCAGTCACGCTGAAGCGTCTGCACGGTCAGCGACCACTGGACTTCGTCGACCTTGTGACGCTCGACCTTCACCGGCAGGTAGCCGTAGTCTGGTGCGACCCAGTACCACGTGCTGTAGCGCGAGTCCGGACGTTTGCTGCGATAGACCACGGTCTGCAGCTTGCCCACTGCGGTGTCGAGAGATTCCTCGCGAATGCGCGAGTACTCGTAGTCCTTGACGAGCGTCTTGTCGAGCAGCTTGAAGCTCGTCGGGCTGTTGCCCTTGCCGAGCTCCTGCATGAGCGCGATCTGCACGGACATGCCGTCCTGCACACCGGGCTCGATGGCGACATCAACCTGCTTGTCTTCGGCGGTGCCGGTGGCGCGACGTGCCTGCCAGTCGAAGCGCAGCTCGACGTCCTTGTCCGTGGCCGTGCTGCCATCATCGCCGACGAAGTGCAGCGGCTGCACACCCTCGTTGGTCACGCGAAGGGTGCTCGCTTGCAGGATCTCGCTGGAGCTGTACAGCTTGAAGATGCCTCGCGCACGACTGCGCGATTCGTACTGCCAGGTGTCGTTCGCCGCGCGTGTCAGCGCCATCGTCGCGGTGCCGGCATTCATGCCGCGCAGGCGGAATTCGAATGAGAGATGGAATGGCTTCAGCGCCCACGCGTCGACCGGCTGAGCGCGTGCGGGTGCGACACCGATGCCGAATGCGAGCAGAGCGACGAACAGACTGCGAGCGATCATGCATTCACCTCCTGGGTGCAGGGGCCTGCGGACGCGTGCTCAAGCGGCGCGAGCAGCGGCTGACCATCCAATAGCACGTGCTGGCCAACGATACGGATGCGCCCGCGCGCAATCCAGTCGATCACCTGGCCATACAGGCTGTGCTCACGCGCCTGAACGCGCGCTGAAAGGGATTCTTCGGTGTCGCCGGGCAGTACTCGCACACGCGCCTGCATGATCAACGGTCCACCGTCGAGGTCCGCAGTGACGAAGTGCACGCTTGCGCCGTGCTCGATCTCGCCTGCCTCGAGCGCGCGCCGGTGGGTGTGCAGGCCCTTGTACTTGGGCAGCAGGGAGGGATGGATGTTGATGATTCGGCCCGGATAGCGCGCCACGAATTCGGGCGAGAAAATACGCATGAAGCCGGCCAGCACGAGGAGGTCGGGCTCGTGCTGGGCGAGTGTCGCGGCGAGCGCCGCCTCGAAAGCGCCGCGGTCGAAGACGCCGTCGTGACGATACGCGCGGGCCGGCACGACGTTCACCGGTATGCCGAGCTCACGTGCACGACCGATGCCGGCGGCGAGTTCCTGATCCGAGATGACGACATGAATTCTGGCCGCGATCGCGCCGGACTGGCAGCCGCGCGCGATCGCAAGCATGTTGCTGCCACGACCAGAGATGAGCACGGCCAGCGACAGGAGGCCGCTCATTCCTGGAAGACGACGCCGTCGTTGCCGCGGCGGATCTCGCCGATGAGCTGCGCGGATTCCCCGTGCGCCTGGAGCAGCGCCAGCGCGGATTGCACGCCATTGGGCGGCAGCACGATCACCATGCCGATGCCGCAGTTGAAGGTGCGATACAGCTCGGCGGCATCCAGTCCGGAAGCCGTGGCGAGCCAGTCGAACAGCGGTTCGCGGGGCCATGCGCTACGGCGCAGAACCGCCTCGAAACCATCGGGCAGCACGCGCGGAATATTGTCGGTGAGCCCGCCGCCGGTGATGTGCGCCATGCCGTGCACGCTCTGCGCGGCCTGCAGCGCGAGCAACGACTTCACGTAGATGCGTGTGGGGGAAAGCAGTCGCTCGAACAGCGACTTGCCGGCAAGCTGCGTGTCCGCATCGCTGCGCGTGTGCTCGATGAGCTTGCGGATGAGCGAGTAGCCGTTGGAATGCGCGCCAGAGGAGGAGAGGCCTATGAGCGCATCGCCGGCCTGCACCTTGCTGCCGTCGATGATCTGCGCTTTCTCCACCACGCCGACGCAGAAGCCCGCAAGGTCGAAATCCTTGCCTTGGTACATGCCCGGCATTTCGGCGGTTTCGCCGCCGACCAGCGCCGCGCCCGCCTGCACACAACCCTCGGCTATGCCTGCGACCACGCGCTGCGCCATGTCGACGTCGAGCTTGCCGGTGGCGAAGTAGTCGAGAAAGAACAGCGGCTCGGCGCCCTGCACGACGACATCGTTGACACACATGGCGACCAGATCGATGCCGATGGTGTCGACGTTGCCAGTGTCGATGGCGAGTCGCAGCTTGGTGCCGACGCCATCCGTGCCGGACACGAGAATGGGTTCACGATAGCGCGAGGGCAGGCCGACGAGCGCGCCGAACCCGCCGATCCCAGCGAGCACTTCGGGACGCATGGTGCGACGGACCAGCGGCTTGATGCGCTCGACGAGTTCGTCACCGGCATCGATATCCACGCCGGCATCGCGATAGGAGATGCTCTGAGGCTTGTTCATAAGCAAGGCATTTTGCTGCGGCGGGCGGCCATCCTGCGGAGGCGCTATAGTAGCTCACACGGGCACTTCCTCCATGAATTTCCGGTCTTCAGACACCCGGTCGCGATGCGCCACATCCCCAACCTGCTCTGCGTATTCCGCATCGGCCTCATCTGGCCGCTCGTGGTCGCCATGCGCGAGATGCAGCACGAGCTGATCATCGTGTTGTTCCTGTTTGCCGCCGTGTCGGACGGGCTCGATGGGTACCTCGCCAAGCGCTTCAACTGGACCTCTGACCTCGGCAAGTTCCTCGATCCGCTCGCCGACAAGCTACTGCTGGTCACGGTGTTCATCATGGCAGCCTGGCTAGGCATCGCGCCGTGGTGGCTCACGGCTGCCGCGGTGGCGCGCGACGTGATGATCGGATTGGGCGCGCTGATGTTCCGCATATGCGTCGGGCCGCTGAACGGGCGACCGACGGTCGTCAGCAAGATCAACACCGGCATGCAGCTGACTTACCTGCTGGCTGTGGTGCTCGCAGCGGCAACGGCGTTTCCGCCGCGCGAAGTCATCGATGCGCTGGCCGTCGTCGTGCTGATCACGATCATCGTCAGTGGCACCGACTACGTCACACGCTTCACACGCCGCGCGTTGCACGCGCCATCGTGAGCAGCCTGCCCCCGGAACAGCTGCCGCTGGGCGTGCGGCTCAGGGACCGCGCCGTGTTCGCGAGTTTTCTCGCCGGGCCAAATGCCGGCTTGCTTGCGCAGTTGCAGGCGCTGTTGAGCGAGGACCGCGTCGTGATCCTGCTCTGGGGTGCGCGCGGCGCGGGCAAATCACACCTGCTGCAGGCGGTGTGTCACCAGCAGCAGTCAACGGTGTACCTGCCGCTGCGGCAGCTATTGAGCCTCGGAGCCGGCAGCATCGACGGAGCGGAAGAGCAGCGCTGTGTCTGCATCGATGATCTGCACAGCGTGCTTGGCGATGCGAGCTGGGAGCGTGCACTGTTTCGCCTGTACACCGAGCTCGACGCGCGTGGCGGCAAGCTGCTGTTGGCGTGCGATGCGCCGCCGGCGGCGCTGCGTTTCGTGTTGCCGGATCTCGCCTCACGCGTGCTCGCGAGCCAGATCCTCGCGCTGCGGGTACTCGATGAGACGCAGCAGCGCGCCGCGCTGCAGTTGCGTGCGCATCTGCGCGGACTGGAGTTACCCGAAGAGAGCGCGTTGTATCTGCAGCGTCGCTATCAGCGCGACATGCACACCCTGTACGGGTTGCTCGAAACGCTGGATGTCGCCGCACTCAGTGCGCAGCGCCGGCTCACCGTGCCGTTCATCCGCGCAGTGCTGGATCAGGTTCGTTGAGCCCGCACCTGCACCGCGAGCGTAGCGACGCGCTTGCCGAGCGCCTGCGCGAGCTCCATCTCGTGTGACGAAAGCTTGCCCGCTCCCGAGACACCTGAGACTTGCGATGCGCCGTACGGGGTGCCGCCACTGCGCGTCTCGCTGAGCGCGCGTTCGGTGTAGGGCAGTCCGACGAGATACATCCCGTGATGCAGGAGCGGCAGCAGCAGCGACAGCAGCGTCATCTCCTGGCCGCCGTGCATGGTTTGCGTGGAGGTGAAGACGCCGGCGGGTTTGTCCTTGAGTCCACCGGTAAGCCAGAGGCTGCTGGTGGAGTCGAGGAAATACTTGAGCGGTGCGGCCATCACGCCAAAGCGCGTCGGGCTGCCCAGGAGAAGCCCATCGCAGCCCTTGAGGTCTTCGATGCTGGCGTAGGGCGCGCCGCTCTCGGGCACCGCCACCGGCACGCGCTCGCTCGCCGCGCTCACTGACGGCACCGTGCGCAGCGTCGCCCGCGCGCCGCGCACACTTTCGACACCGCGGCACACCTGCCGCGCGAGCTCGGCGGTGCTGCCGTTGCGGGAGTAGTAGACGACGAGAATCTCAGCCATTTGTCAGCCTTTGCCCAGATCGTCAGCCCCATTCCAGTAACGAGTCCAGCGACCGATGACCTTGTCGGGATATTCGCGCCGGCCAACGCTGCCGTTGTAGCGAGCCAGTGCCTTGCGCACGTCGTTGCGTTCCTTCTTCAGATAGAAACGCAATATCGCGCAACCCATGCGCATGTTGGATTCGACATGCGTGAGCTGCCAGCGTTTCATGCCGAGCTCTTCCGGCCAGAACGGCATCACCTGCATCAGTCCGACGGCCCCTGCCGATGACACAGCCCAGCGATCGAAGCGGCTCTCGATCTCGATCAGCGACATCACGAGGCCAGGGGGCAGACGCAGCTCGCCCGGGCGCTGTGCCTCGCAGTATGCGGTCGTGAGGATCTGCATGCGCTCGGCCTTGTCCTTCACGATGCGGCGCAGCTTCGGCTCCATCAGCGTGTACCACACGGCGGAGTCGTACTTGTCGGGGAAACATTCGGCGGTAACGATGGCGCGCTGGACAACCGCCTTGAGCTCGGGATCGCGCTGCGCGTCGGCGCGCGCCAGGCCCGCGAGCGAGGCCAGCCACAGCAGTGCGCAGAAACTAGCTTTGCAGTTTCGAGCGGATGAAAGCCAGCGCATCGCCAAGTGCGAACTCCTCGTTGTCGGTTGCACGGCGCTCGCGGTACTCGAGCTTGCCGGCATCGATGCCGCGCTCGCCCACCACGACGCGATGCGGAATGCCGATGAGCTCCGCATCCGCGAACTTCACGCCCGGGCGCGCATCGCGATCGTCGTACAGCACTTCGATACCTGCTGCCGTGAACTGCGCATACAGGGCGTCGGCAGTCTCGCGCACGCGCTGCGACTTCAGATGGTTCATCGTCACCAGCACCACCTGGTAGGGTGCGAGCGGCGGGGGCCAGATGATGCCGCGCTCATCGTGATTCTGCTCGATGGCCGCCGCGACGACGCGCGTCACACCGATGCCATAACAACCCATCAGCATGTTGACGGGCTTGCCGCGTTCGTCGAGCACGGTCGCCTGCAGGGCCTCGCTGTACCTGGTGCCGAGCTGGAAGATGTGGCCGACCTCGATGCCGCGAACGATACGCAGCGTGCCCTCGCCGGTGGGGCTCGGGTCGCCCGCAACCACGTTGCGCAGATCGGCTGCCTGCGGCTCCGGCAGATCGCGGCCCCAGTTCACCCCCGTGAGATGCTGGTCGTCGGCGTTTGCGCCGCACACGAAATTCGCGAGTGCGAGCGCGGAATGATCAACGATGATCGGACACTTCAGGCCAACCGGCCCGATAAATCCGGGCGCCACGCCAGTGGCCGCCAGCACCTGATCCGCAGTGGCCATGCGCAGGGGTGTCGCGACCCCGGGCAGCTTCTGCGCCTTGACGGCGTTCAGCTCGTGATCGCCGCGGATCACCAGCGCAACGACGCCTGCATCGCCATTGACGATCAGCGTCTTGACGCAACGCTGCGGTTCCACTCCGAGCAGCGCGGCGACTTCGGCAATCGTGCGCGCTTTGGGTGTCGCCACGGTTGCCAGCGTTGCGCTCGCCGCGTGGCGCGCGCCAGCAGGCGGCAGGGCAGGGGCAAGCTCGAGGTTGGCCGCGAACTCATCGCCATCCGACACCGCGACCGCGTCCTCGCCGGAATCGGCGAGCACCTGGAATTCCTCGGACGCATTGCCGCCGATCGAGCCGGTGTCCGCCTTCACCGCGCGGAACTGCAGTTGCATGCGCGTGAACATGCGCGTGTACGCAGCGCGCATCGCGAGGTAGCCCCGCTCGAGCGAGGGCTGATCGACGTGGAAGGAGTACGCGTCCTTCATGAGGAACTCACGTCCGCGCATCACGCCGAAGCGCGGGCGGATCTCGTCGCGGAACTTGGTCTGGATCTGATAGAAATTCGCAGGCAGCTGGCGATAGCTCTTGAGCTCGCGCCGCGCTAGGTCGGTGATGACTTCCTCGTGCGTCGGGCCGATGACGAAGGCCCGGTCGTGACGATCCTTCAGGCGCAGCAGTTCGGGGCCGTATTGCTCCCAGCGCTTCGACTCCTGCCACAGTTCGGCAGGCTGCACCGCCGGCATCAGCAGTTCGAGCGCGCCGGCCCGGTCCATTTCCTCACGGATGATCTGCTCGGCCTTGCGCAAGCTGCGCAGGCCGAGCGGCAGCCAGGTGTAGATAC
>JBDSRN010000083.1:0-2578 GCA_039929265.1 Steroidobacteraceae bacterium
GGTGCCGCAGCAGGCCTGTGCGCCATGGCGGTGCTGCTCGACTTTCGAGTGCCCGACGTCAGGCCTGAGAAATCGATTGCGGCGCATCCCCCGGCTCTCACTCACATTGCAGAGCCAGCGGCAACGCCCGTCGCGGATGCTGCGCCAAGGATTCCCGCGACGCGCAAGGTGCAGATTGCAGCTCGGCGCCTTCCTGCTGTCGAGGCCGAACCCGAATACGAGCTGGTCTCTGATCCCGTCCTTGTCAAAGCGCAACTCGTTGCGGCACTCGATCGCTCGCTCACAGAACGCAACGCCAATGTCGCTGGGGAGCGCACTCCGGTAACTGTAATGCGGGTGGGCCAGCCGCGCGTCGCGTTCGACCCGAGCGGTACGAGTGCCAGTGTCACGTACCGCAAACGCTTCGTCTATTCACGTCCGGAAGGTTCCGGGCAATCCATCGTCGACGAGCAGCTGTTCTTCGCGAACATCGACGGGAGCTGGCAGCTGATCGATCGGGTATCAGGACCTCAGGCATCGCCTTATCGATAGATCTGGTCATCAGTCGTATGCTCAGTGCATGACCAACCTTTCCGGTAGAAAATCCCGCCGCCTCACCAGTCCTTCTGGCCTCACCCTTGAAATGGGCGCCAACGGATCGCTGCGTCGATTCGATCACGAGGGACTGCTGCTCAATCTCTTCGTGGGAAACGAACTGGAGAGCAGCCCGACAAATCTCTACCTGCGGTGCCACGCCGCTACCATCGAATCCACACCACTGCTCGGACCGCAGAGCCCGACGCGTTTCGCAACGAGCAGCGCCTTGGGCAAACTCTTGGGAGTGGGCTCGTGGCAGAACATCCAATACAAGATCGCGCTCGTGCTCGCGCAATCGGAGGCGACCTGGTTCTGGCACGTTAGCCTCAAGAACGGGAGCGCTCAGCCGCTACAGATTGATTTGCTGTACGCGCAGGATCTCGCGTTGGCCTCGTACTGGGGCGTGCGGCTGAACGAGTTCTATGTCAGCCAATACCTCGATCACACGCCACTGCGGCATCCTGCGCGCGGGATCGTCGTCGCTTCGCGGCAGAATCAGGCGGTCGATGACAAGTATCCATGGTCGCTCATCGGTTCGTTGCGCGAGGGTCGCGCGTTTACGACCGATGCGCTGCAGTTCCATGGACTCGCAGCGCGCGATGGGAACGCTCCTGCGGCACTGTCGACAGACCTCGAGAGCCGGCGTCTGCAGCATGAACATTCGCTCGTTGTGGTGCAGGATGCGCCGCTGCGTCTCGAGCCTGGGACGCAAGTCACCGCTGGGTTCTTCGGAGCGTTTCTCCCGGACCATCCGGAGCCGAGCGGCGACGTCGATCTGGAACATGTTGCAAGAGTCGTTGCGCTTCAGGATGCGCGGCCGCCTCATTTCGATCGCGATGATCTTGCACGCTTTTCGCCAGCGAGCGACGCGGCGGAGTCGGCGACGCTGTTCAGCACGGGATCGCTTCTTGTGGTGGAGGATCTCGATCGCACCGGCGTGAATGAGCTCTTCGGTGCGACGCTGCGGCACGAGGAGCGCGACGAACACGATACGCTGCTCGCCTTCTTCCATGGCGCGGATGCGCACGTCGTGCTGCGCGCGAAGGAGCTGTGCGTGCTGCGTCCGCACGGGCACATCCTGCGCACGGGTCGTCACCACGCGCCGGATGAGGCAGCGCTCACGTCCACCGTGTGGATGAGCGGCGTATTCCATTCCATGGTCACGCAGGGACATGTCAGCATCAACCGCTACCTGTCGACCACCCACAGCTACCTGGGATTGTTCCGTTCGCATGGTCTGCGAGTGTTCGTGGAGCAGGGTGGGGCGTGGCAACTGCTCAATGTGCCATCGGCCTTCGAGATGTCGCCGGACGCGTGTCGATGGATCTATCGTCACGCACGAGGGGAGATCCAGGTGCGTGCCGGCGTACGCGGCGAGAAGCACGCGTTCACTTTGACAATCGAGGTCACCGCGGGACCTGCAAGCCGCTTTTTGATATCGCAACACGTTGCACTAAACGGCGACGATGGCAGCCTGCCCGGTCCCGTTATCTGGACGCGCGACGGCGACGACATCCGCGTCACCGCTGCGCCAGGCGGTGAGATTGCATCGCGCTTTCCAGAAGGCGCTTTCCGCATTACGCTGGATGCCACGACGGAACTCGAGCAGGTCGGTGGCGACGAATTGCTGTTTCTCGACGGGCAGGCGCGTTTGCAACCGTACCTGTGCATCCTCACGCGCGCTGCGCGTTCGGCAGGATTGACGCTGACGGGTGAGCTGGTCGACGCGACCGCGCAAGGCCCGTTGCGCCTGCCCGACGCGCAGTCGCTGCTGCCTGTGCTGAAGATCGCTTGCACCGGCGTCCACGCCACGGCGCTAGCGCAGCTGGCGGAGATCCTGCCTTGGTTCGCGCATGATGCTTTCGTGCACTATCTCTCGCCGCGTGGTCTCGAGCAGTACTCGGGCGGCGGCTGGGGCACGCGTGACGTGTGCCAGGGTCCTGTCGAACTGCTGCTCGCACTGGGCCGGATCGCACCAATCCGCGATCTGCTGTTGCGCGTG
>JBDSRN010000084.1:0-22225 GCA_039929265.1 Steroidobacteraceae bacterium
GTGATTGACATCTCACGCGCGGGATCCGGGAAAACGCAACGCGCAAGATAGTTGGCCTGCGGGTCCTGCTGCCAGTTGATGAAGTGGCCCGCCGGCTCGACCTTCAGCGAATACGCGAGGATCCGGGTACGGCAATGCGGCGCGGGCCGCAGACGCACGATCTGCGGCCCGATGTTGACCAGTCGGTCGTATCGGTAGATCGATACGTGATGAAGCGCGACGTGGATCGACATGCGACTGCTAATCCTCCCGGGGGCCCGCGATCAATGCAATCCGCAAGCCAGCCGCCGTGGTTGCGGTGCAAGCCTCGCCGCTGAGCTGGCGCACCAGTGACGCGCAGGACCTGGCCAGATCGCAACAAGCCAGTCCAGCTGACGGGATAAATCAGCGGGTCTGGCCTGCGGCGACGCGCAGTGTACGTGACTGCGCCGCCACGAAGGGGAGCGATAGGTCACGTGCCACAACTTCGTGCGCAATTGCGCCCGCGTGCACATTGAGGCCCTGTGCCAGCAGCGGATCGCGCTCGAGGGCGTCTCTCCACCCCAGATTCGCCAGCGCTTTCACATAAGGCAGCGTTGCGTTGGTCAGGGCGAGGGTCGAGGTCCGCGGAACCGCGCCCGGCATGTTCGCAACGCAGTAGTGCAGGATGCCCTCCACGACGAACACCGGATCGGAGTGCGTGGTCGCGTGGCTCGTCTCGAAGCAGCCACCCTGATCGATTGCGATGTCGACGAGTACCGAGCCGGGGCGCATCGTCTTGAGCATCGCGCGCGTCACCAGGCGCGGCGCCGCAGCGCCGGCGACGAGCACCGCACCGATGACGACGTCGGACTGCGAGACCAACGTCTCGAGCGCATCCTGGGTCGAAAACACTGTACGGATGCGACCGGCAAACCGGGCATCCAGCTCGCGCAATTGTGGCAGCGAGCGATCCCACACGGTGACGGCAGCCTCGAGGCCCACCGCCATTCTCGCCGCGTGCGTACCGGAAACGCCGCCGCCCAGGATCAGCACTCGCGCGGGCGTCACGCCGGGCACACCGCCCAACAGCACGCCGGAGCCGCCCGAAGCCTTCTGCAGCGAGACTGCAGCCACCTGGATGGACATGCGGCCGGCCACTTCGCTCATTGGCGTGAGCAGCGGCAGGCTGCCATCCAGCCCGCGCACAGTTTCATACGCGATCGCGGTCGCGCCCGACTTCATCAGCGCCTCGGCCTGCGGCTTGTCCGCGGCCAGGTGCAGAAAGGTGAACAGCAGCTGCCCGGGGCGTAGCGCCGCACACTCGCCGAGCTGAGGCTCCTTCACTTTCACGATCATTTCAGACCCTGCAAAGATCGCGGCAGCGGTGTCGAGCAGGCTCGCGCCCGCAGCGCGATACGCAGCGTCCGCGAAGCCTGCTCCCTCACCCGCGCCCCGCTCGACGCTCACCGCATGCCCCTCGGCAACCAGTTCGCGCACCCCCGCCGGCACGAGACCGACGCGATATTCATCAACCTTGATCTCTTTCGGCACGCCGATGTGCATGGGAAGCTCCATGTCTGAGTGCTTCATTATTCAGCTGGGAGAGTGGCGAAATCTTGCGTTCAGACTGGTCGGTACCGGTAGCGGAACAGCTTTCTTGTGTGAAATAGGCAGTCTGCCGTAGATTCTTGCGTCCATGGATCTGAATCGGCAGGATCGCACGCTTTTGCAGCTGCTGCAGCGCAACGGCCGGATGTCCAATGCAGAGCTCGCGGAGGCAGTGCACCTGTCCGAATCCGCCTGCCTGCGACGCGTGCGCGCCCTGGAGGAGCGCGGCCTGATCGAGGGCTACGCGGCGCGACTCGACCAGTCGTTGCTCGGCTTTCCGGTAAACGTGTTCGTGAGCGTGACGCTCGATCGGCAGGAGCAGACCAACCTCGCCTCGTTCGAGACTGCAGTGCGCCTGATCCCCGAGGTGATGGAGTGTTACCTGATGACGGGCGAGTTCGACTATCTGCTGCGCGTGGTGGTAGCAGACACGGCGGACTTCGAGCGCATCCACTCGCGGCAGCTCACCCGGCTGCCAGGCGTGCTGCGCGTGCATTCGAGCTTCGCGTTGCGCACGGTGCAGAAGAACAGCGCGCTGCCGCTGCGATAGTTCATCTCGCGGCGATCAGCGCGAACCCTCTGCCACACGCCACCGACGATCGAATAGCCCGTGCAGCGCCTTCGGTGCCCATGGCTTTGAGTCCGCCCAAAAAAAAACCCCGCCAAAAGACGGGGCTTAAAGAAAGCGCGGAAACGGGGGGGTCTTGTTCCGCAGCTATTCGAGACATGACCTGTGCTTGCGCACTACTCAGCTCGAGCCGGAATGATACCTCAAAGAGGATGATTTTGGGATTGAACTATTTATGACTTGTCCTTATATGCACATTCTCGAAGCTATTTTCCAGAGTTTTGTGATGCCTTTCATCAAATTCCGTGACGCCGGTACCCGCCAGGCCTGAGGGGACACTTCGTCGGGCGCTAGAGCATCGGGCGCACGACCCGCCACCATGTATTCGCGATCCCTTGCATGCATACGATTGCGATGCGCTGCGCGACCCCGGCGCGCACTGCCAGGGTGAAAGGCAACCGCCCGCATTTCAGTATTTCGCCGTCGCCACGTTGCCGCGCCTGCTGCAACTCGCGGCGCTCGCGGCGCAGGCGAGGCAGTTCGCGCCACCAGGAACACACGGCGGCAAGCCAGTGCCGGGTCCAGCCTTTGCTTATTACCCCGAGCAGTTGGAACGACTCATAGCACAGCAGGATTGGCGCCAGCAGGAGCAGCGAGCGCAATGCGAATGACTTCGTGATCACGCTCCAGCGATTGCGCAGCAGGTAGAACACACGTTGTGCGGCCACTGCTCCGCCCGCGCGGTAGGACAGGTCCACGGTGCCACTGCCATGCAGCACTCGCGCAGCCGGGGCGACGAGCAGATCGTGGCCAAGCACGCTCGCGCGCACTCCGAAATCATGATCCTCATAGTTGAACCCGAACCACTCGTCGAATAGCGGGCCGCCACGCCAACGAGCCCGGTCGATGATGAAACAGGCAGTGACCAGCGATGTGGTCGCTGCCACTGCCATGGGTGCGTCACGCAGTGGCAGCAATGCGTTGCGCGTCATCATGAGGCCGAGGAAGTGACAATCGGCGCTGTCGTACTGCACCACCTCCGGATCGCTCGCGAGCAGCACGCGCGGCGCGACGAGCAACGCGCCCGACGCATGGATGAGTGTATGGGCCAGGATATCGACGCAGTCAGGCTGCAGCTGAATGTCGTTGTCCTGGAACAGGATCAGGTCGTGGCGGGCGGCCCGGAAGCCCGCATTTCGTGCGCCTGCCGGCCCCAGATTGCTCGCGAGCTCCAATATGCGCACCTCAGGATGCTGGTTGCGCAGCCACGCAATGCAGCCGTCAGTCGAGGCGTTGTCGACCACCAGGATTTCCGCGAACTCGGCCTGGCAGTCGCGCACCGCCGCGAGCGCGAGCGGCAGATGCTGTGCGCCCTGAAAGTTGACGATGCACAGCGTGAGGGATTGCGTTGCCAACTACGCGCGCGCCCTGCGGCGAAACAATCCGCTCGCCGGCCCGAGCGCGACCACCGCCTGCATGCCTGTGTATCGCCGGTGCGAACCCTCCTTGAGCATCGACGACAGATTGACATGGGCCTCGCATGCCATGAAGCGACTACCGTACGTTCGCCAGCGAGTCGCGTGGGCATCAAACGACCGCTGGTCGAAAGCCGCAGGCCGGGCGTGGAACAAATGTTCACGACACCGGCCGCACAGGGCGCCTTCTGCCAGCCGACCCTTCGGCACGCGATTCAACCCGGCCGAAGCCGGGCAGGCGACATTCCGGGGCAGATGATTCATCCGGAAAAGCATGCGGGCCCGCAGCACTATTGCGAGGAAGACTCGGCGCGGTCCTTGGCGGCGACGGCGTCACCTGGCCGGATGTGCAATAGATCGGCGAGGCGGCGTATCAGATGCGCCTCGTGCGCGTCAGCGTGACCATCGGCATACGCCACGGTCCACAGGAGCTCGAAGATCCGTATGCGCTGCGGAACATCGAATGCCTCGTTAAGTCGCTCGGTGAAACTGTAGAGATCGTGCGAATTCTCTGAGCGTTCGCGCGCGAGCTCCAACAGCTCGGTCAGCTCCTGCTCACCGAGGGAGAACTTCGAGCGCAACGCGGCCGCCACCGCCGTGCACTCAGCCTCCCCCGTCTTGCCATCGGCGCGCATGACTTCGACCAACAGCACGGCCGTCGCGACCTCGAGCGTGTGCGGGGCAGAGGCGCTGCCGCCGCGCAGCTTCTGGCCCTGCAGCGATTCCAGCAGGTCGGTGAGAATGCGAAGCATGCGTCGATCCTAACGTGCAACGGACGGGCGTTCCTGTCTGCCCCGGCGGCTTTGCGTAGGCGGCCGCGTATCGGGGTTTTGCTCGAAATATTCACCCGCCGAGTCTAGTCAATGGCGCTGCTCAAGCAGCAGTATGGCTTGCCTACTATTCATTAATCAATCAATGAGTCAACCGTGTGCCGCGACTCGCAGCAAGGTTTGATCTTTAAAACTCATCAGCCGATGAATAACGTGACGACCGCCAGCGCATTCTGCCGCTCCCTGGTTTTCTGACGCCAGACTTGTCGCGTTTCGCGCTGACCCGTTTTTTTCAGACTGGCGAGCCGCCGGGCCAGTCGTGGCACCGTCGGATCCGTCATCGCCTCAGTCCGCACTGCAATGATGGCCGCCTTCACAGTTCCACCAACCGCTTCTCTTGGCGGCGATCTGCTCCTGCAATCTGTCCGCCGCCGCGGCAGGCACACACTTCGCGCCAGCAAGGGAATTGAGGCCGTGCCTGAGCAATCTGCGTTTGCTCGTTGCAGCGATCATACGAGCATTCCCTGCATCCGTAGGCGCCGACCCACAGGCAGCGTGGTCGGTCGCCTGCAGAAGACTGACGCGTTCGCGTTCGAAATAGCCCTGTACCGAGGAAAGAGGAAATGCCATGAACAAAGATCAGATCAAAGGTTCCGCGAAGGAAGTCGCGGGCAAGGCGCAGGGCGCAGTCGGCAAGGCGGTCGGCAGTACCGAACATCAGGCCAAAGGTCTCGCGAAGGAGACCGAAGGCAAGCTGCAGAAGAACTACGGCGACGCGAAGGAAACCATTCGCAAGGAATCCGATCGCCGTTGACTTCGATGACTGAAAAGCCCCGGCGGCACGCCGGGGCTTTCTTTAATTTGGGCGTCCGAACAAGTCACCCTGAAGATGACAACCCGCCTTCCCGAAGCCCCTTGTCGAATTGCCTGCCTGGTCCCGCCCGCTTGACGCGGGACGGCTCGGAGGTCGCCTTAGGGTTATCGGTACAACTGAGGACCTGTTGTACCGCATCGCGGTACATTGCATCACTCGCCTACGACGTTGTCGATTGCAAATGCAGGGCGACGCCGACTTGTCGTCAGTGAACGTCATCAAGAGGAAATTCTGACGCGACGGGGAAACGAAAAGACCTCGGCAGCAATTGCCGAGGCCTTCAATTCGACCGAGGCGACCTACTCCGCGGCGGTGAGCGTCGAACGCAATGTGAGCACCGGCAGCGGCGCGCACTTGTCGCGAGGCTCGCGACCTGCCTCGAGCACCTTCGCCGGCACCGGCTGCAGCTTCCAGACGATACCCATCCATGAGAGCACCTTCAGGATGTAGTACGTGAAGTCGTACTCGTACCAGTAGAAGCCCTGGCGCGTGGACACACAGTAGTGGTGATGGTTGTTGTGCCAGCCTTCACCCATCGTGATGATCGCCAGCAGCCAGTTGTTGCGGCTGTTGTCCGACGTGGCGAAGCGGCGCGTGCCGAACACATGCGACAGCGAGTTGATCGTAAAGGTACCGTGCCACACCAGCACCGTGCTGACGAAGAAGCCGAAGAACAGCCCCGACGCGCCCAACCAGAAGAAGATCGCGGTACCCAACAAGACGGGCGGCACCAGGTGATATTTATCGAGGAAGCGCAGCTCCGGAAAGCGCGCCAGATCCGGGATGTACTTCATCTCGGTGACCTGATTGTCCTTCTCGAAAATCCACAGCACGTGCGAGTACCAGAAGCCGTCCTGCGCTACCGAATGAGTGTCAGTGGTCTGGTCCGAAAAGCGATGGTGATGGCGATGGTGCGCGGCCCACCAAAGCGCGCCACGCTGGGCACTGCTCTGCGCGAGAAAAGCCAGCAGGAACTGGAACACCCGGCTGGTGCGGTAGGTTTTATGCGAGAAGTAGCGGTGATAGCCGCCCGTCACACCGAACATGCGCGCGAAGTACAAGACCGCGCAGCAGATGGCAGCGGCCGGCGTCACGCCGGTCCAGAAGGCGCCAAAGGCGAGCACATGGATGAGCATGAAGGGGGTCGCCCCCAGCCAGTTGATGCGACGGGCAGTGGCCCCGGGAATCGCGCCCGCAGTGCCCTGGACTGATGCCATGAATCCGCTCCGAAACCCGGCCGGTATTGGCCTGGCCAGCATCGTCGCCGAACCGGGCCGGCGGGTGGGTCAGGTTTCGGTCACCGACTGTAATAGTTGTGTCAGAGCGCGACGCCCGTCACGCATTGCTTTCCGCGTTGGGAACAAACCGGTACCCGGTGCCCCGGTGGGACACGAAATGGACCGGCTTGTCGGGCTCGCGCTCGAAATACTTGCGCATCCGGACGATGAAGTTGTCGACGCTGCGGGTATTGGGCGCATTGCGCAGTTTCCACACGCGCTCGAGCAATTCCTCGCGTGACAGCACACGACCGGGGTGCTGGGCGAAATACTGGATGAGGTCCAGCTCCAGCTGGGTGAGGCGCACGGGCTTGCCGAACGCCGTGGCCTCATGTGTGTCGAAGTTGATCACGGCCTCACCGAAGCGCAGCGTTCCCAGCGTCGTATCGGTGGGCGTGCCGGCCTGTCGCCAGCCGTTGCGCCGCAACGCGGAACGCACGCGCGCCAGCAGTTCCGGCAGCTCGAAGGGCTTCGGCATGTAGTCGTCCGCGCCGGAATCCAGGCCGCGAACACGGTCCTCCGCCGCACTGCGCGCCGTGAGCATGATCACGGGCATGTACTGCCCCGAATCGCGCAGCTGCTTGCAGAAACTGTACCCATCGCCGTCGGGCAGCATCACGTCGAGCAGGATCAGGTCGATGGGCGCCGACTGCACGAGCTGCGCGCCCGCTTCACGCACCGATTTCGCAATGACCACGCGATAGCCATCGAGGGCGAGATTGAGCTTGAGACCAGCGGCGAGATTCGCCTCATCCTCGACCACCAGCACGGTGGCGCGAAGTGCGTCGGCCGATCCGGAATCTTCGGCCATCAAACGACGGCCTCGTCATCACCAGAGATACCCAGCGGCAGCTCCAGGCGCATGGTCGTGCCCTGATTCTTGCCGGCGGATTCGGCGCGTATGTGCCCACCCAGATTGCTCACGAGCCGATGTACCACATAGAGCCCAAGACCGGAACCACTACGCTCGTTCACCTGCGGATCCGGCGAGCGGTGGAAACGCTGGAATACGCGCTTGAGCTGCGTGCGCTCGATACCGATGCCGTGGTCACGCACCCTGATTCGCAAAAGTCCGGGCGCGAGGGTCTGCATGTTTACTTCCACGACGGGTTGAGCCGATGAGTATTTGATGGCGTTGTCCAGAATGTTCTTCAGGATGATTTCCAGGGCCGTAGGGTCGCTGAAGATTTGCAGCACGGACGGGGCCGTGACGCGGAACGCCTCGGGCGGCAGTTCATAGCGGCGCCGGATGCTCTCTATGGCGCTGCCGAGCAATTGCGCGACGTCGACTGTCGTCCAGGTCTGCGAACGAAGCCCGTGTGAGATACGGCTCGCCTGCAGGATGTCGTCAACGAACACCGACAGGCGCTCGACATCCGTCAGCATCATCTTGCGCAGCGAATCACGCTGCTCGGCCGATACACCCTCGCGATCGAGCGTATCCAGACACAGCTTGATGGACGCCAGCGGGCTCTTGAGCTCGTGGGTCACCGAGTCGATGAATACCTGCTGCCGGCGTCCCTCCAGGATCTCCCGCACCAGCGATACGCTGAACAGCACCAGAACGCACATGATCAGCGCCAGGGATATGGTGCCGGCCGCAAGCAACCAGTAGTTGCCCCAGATGGCGCGCGTGAGGGACTGGTTCTCGCGGATCACCAGCACCCAACCGACCAGCACCGCGACGGTCAGCAGCACGGAGATGACGCTGGCGACAATGGGCAGGGAAATGGAGCGGTGGGAAGCGCGTCGCACGCCGCCGAGCATACCGCGCCGCGAAGGCGCGATGGGTCGAGCGTTGGCTCAGGGATGAAGGCCCGGTAGGTCAGGGCGTTCAGGGGCCATTCCCGGCAGAGGCGCTTGTGTCGCATATATCAGACGCCGAGGACGTACGGTGCGGGAGATCTCGCCGTGTTGTTCCAATTCAATGGAAACAAGCGCGCTGCAGGCCCGGTACGCCCATGTGCGATGCGCCTGCCTGCCTATGGCAGAGCAATGCTTTCGCGCCGCTGGACCGGCGTTGAAGCAGCAAGTCGCGTGGATGCTGAATAACAAAAAACCCCGCCGTGAGGCGGGCTTGAACAACACGCAGACTGTGGCTAGCCCTTGAGGCCAGGACCCATGTGCGTGCGCCAGCGCTGCGCATCCAGCATCACTGCTCGGTTGAATGCAGCCGCCGCATCCTTGCGGTCCGAGGCGCAGCAGCGCGAATCCAAGTTGCTCGTGAGCGGCGGCATCCTGCGGTAACCGTTGAACAACTTCCTGTAGCGCATGGCGCGCTTGAGCGCTTTGCTTGCGCTGTTCAGCAATGGCGGCGACTCGAACGAAGGGAATGGCGCTCGCAGGGTCGAGGTGGCGCGCAGCGCTCCCAGTACGCCTGCTGCCCGGCGTCGGCGCGGCGACCAATAAAAAAGCCCCGGCAGTTTCCCGCCGGGGCTTTTCGTTTCGTCGGATCAGGTAACGCGTCGCGTTACATGTCCATGCCGCCCATGCCACCCATGCCGCCCGGAGGGCCGCCGTGTGCATGGTCGTCGTCCTTCGGGGCTTCCGCGATCATCACTTCCGTGGTGAGCAGCAGACCCGCGACCGAAGCCGCGTTCTGCAGAGCCAGACGCGTGACCTTGGTGGGATCCAGGATGCCCGCCTCGAGCATGTCGCCGAACTCGCCAGTCGCAGCGTTGTAGCCGTAGCTGCCCTTGCCCGCCTTGACGGCGTTCAGGATCACAGCGGCATCTTCGCCCGCGTTCTCGACGATCTGACGCAGCGGCTCTTCGATCGCGCGCGCCAGAATACGAATGCCGACGGTCTGATCTTCGTTCGCGCCTTCAAGGTTGTTGAGTGCCTTGAGTGCACGGATCAGCGCAACGCCGCCGCCCGGGACCACACCTTCTTCAACGGCGGCACGCGTGGCGTGCAGCGCGTCTTCGACGCGGGCCTTCTTTTCCTTCATCTCGATCTCGGTGGCAGCGCCGACCTTGATCACGGCAACGCCGCCGGAGAGCTTCGCAACACGCTCCTGCAGCTTTTCCTTGTCATAGTCGCTGGTGGCTTCGATGACCTGCTGACGGATCGACTCGATGCGCGCCTTGATGTCCGACGCCTTGCCGGCCCCATCGATAATGGTGCTGTTCTCTTTCTCGACCACGATCTTCTTGGCTTCGCCCAGATCGTTGACCGTCGCCTTCTCGAGCGACAGGCCGACTTCATCCGAGATAACCGTGCCGCCAGTGAGAACCGCGATGTCCTGCAGCATCGCCTTGCGACGATCACCGAAGCCCGGTGCCTTCACCGAAGCCACTTTCAGGATGCCGCGGATGTTGTTCACGACGAGCGTCGCCAGGGCTTCGCCCTCGACGTCTTCGGCAACCACGAGCAACGGCCGTCCGGACTTCGCTACGCCTTCCAGCAGGGGCAGCATTTCGCGGATGTTCGAGATCTTCTTGTCGACCAGCAGGATGTACGGCTTTTCGAGTTCGGCCGTCTGGTTCTGCTGATTGTTGATGAAGTAGGGCGAGAGGTAGCCGCGATCGAACTGCATGCCCTCGACCACTTCGAGTTCGTTCTGCAGGCCCGAACCTTCTTCGACGGTGATCACGCCTTCCTTGCCGACCTTTTCCATCGCCTCAGCAATGGTCTGGCCGATCGACTCGTCGGAGTTCGCCGAGATCGTGCCGACCTGCGCGATCGCCTTGGAATCCTTGCAGGGCTTGGAGAGCTTCTTCAGCTCTTCAGTCGCTGCAATGACGGCCTTGTCGATACCGCGCTTGATGTCCATCGGGTTGCGCCCCGAGGCGACAGCCTTGAGGCCTTCGCGGATGATCGCCTGCGCGAGCACGGTGGCGGTGGTGGTGCCATCGCCGGCTTCGTCGGAAGTGTTGGAAGCGACTTCCTTCACCATCTGCGCGCCCATGTTCTCGAACTTGTCCTTCAGTTCGATTTCCTTCGCGACCGAGACACCATCTTTGGTGATCGTCGGGGCGCCGAAGCTCTTCTCGAGGACGGCATTGCGACCCTTGGGGCCGAGCGTTGCCTTGACGGCATTGGCGAGGACATTCACACCGCGGAACATGCGGGCGCGCGCGTCATCGCTGAATCGTACTTCTTTAGCGGCCATGATTATTTGCCCTCGATGACGGCCATGACGTCTTCTTCACGCATGACCAGGAGATCTTCGCCGTCGACTTTCACTTCCGTTCCGCCGTATTTGCCGAACAGGATCTTGTCGCCGACCTTTACGTCGAGGGGGCGCACATTGCCATTCTCGAGAATCTTGCCTTTGCCAACGGCAACGATCTTGCCTTGGATGGGTTTTTCGGCCGCGCTATCGGGAATGATGATGCCGCCGGCGGAAGTCTTCTCTTCCTCCAGGCGCTTCACGATGACGCGGTCATGAAGAGGACGGATCTTCATGGGTACTCCTTTTACTTGTATGACTTGGAAAATCGTGCGGCCGTCGGAGAGTGTTAGCACTCTCACTGGTCGGCTGCTAACCGGCGGGTATCATATATGCGAACGCCCCGATTACAAGGCCGATGGGCCGGCTGAGGTACAATTGCGGCAACCGGCATGGCATTTCGCCTCGTTGTGCGTACCTTATCGCGTTGTGTTTATGACCCGATCCGGCCTCCACACCCTGTTCCTGAGCCTTGCGCTGCTGCTGGGCGGCCTCGGGCCGCCTGCCGCCGCGGCCGACAGTCCCTCATTGCTGAGCAGCACCAGTTCCAGCGGCGATGAGTTCCTGCCCCCTGATGTGGCTTTCAAGCTGACTGCCCGCGCCGCCGCCGCCGACAAGCTGGAGGTGAATTTCATCATTGCGGACGGCTACTATCTTTATCGTGACAAGCTCAAATTCGCCGTCGACGGCGCCACCCCGGTCGGTCTGGGGAAACCGGAGCTACCGCTTGGCAAGAAGAAGAATGACGAGTATTTCGGCGATCAGGTGGTGTACTACCACGAATTGGAAGCGAAACTGCCGATATCACGCGGGTCTACCGCGGCGCTCACCCTCCCCCTGAAGGTCACCTACCAAGGCTGCGCCGATGCGGGTCTGTGCTATCCGCCGATAACCAAGGTCGTGAAAATATCGCTGTCTGAGGCCCGCGCGGTGTCTTCGCTCAGTGGCGGGGGCTACGAGTCCGAGCAGGACACGCTCGCCCGTCTGATCCGTGAGGGCAACCTGCTGTGGATGGTGGGCGCGTTCTTCCTGTCCGGGCTCCTCCTCGCGTTCACACCCTGCGTGCTGCCGATGGTGCCGATCGTCTCGGGGATCATCGCCGGCCAGGGCAAGGACCTGACGCGCATGCGGGGCTTTGCGCTCTCGCTTACGTATGTGCTCGGCATGGCCGCGACCTACACCGGCGCCGGCATCGCGGTCGCTGCCGCGGGGCAGCAGGCGCAGACCCTGTTCCAGCAACCGTGGATCATCATCCTGTTCGCACTGCTGTTCGTGGCGATGGCGGTGTCGATGTTCGGCTTCTTTACCGTGCAGATGCCCGCGTTCGTGCAGACGCGGATCGCGGCGATGAGCAACCAGCAGCGCTCGGGCAGCTATGTCGGCGTAGCGGTGATGGGGGCGCTGTCGGCGCTGATCGTGACGACCTGCGTCGGGCCCGCGCTGGTCGCGGCCCTCACCGTCATCGGCCAGACGGGCCAGATGGCACGTGGCGGTGTGGCCCTGTTCGCGATGGCAATTGGCATGGGCGTGCCGCTGCTGATCGTCGGCGCCTCGGCCGGGCAGCTGCTGCCTCGCGCGGGCGCGTGGATGGACATGGTGAAGCAGGTCGTCGGCGCGATGATGCTGGCGGTCGCGGTGTGGATGCTGTCGCGCATCCTGCCCGAGCGCGTGGTCGTACTGCTGTGGGCGCTGCCATGCATCGCGCTCGCGATCGTGCTGCTGCGTACGGGATTGCGCACGGGCGGCGGGCGCCTCCTCGCACGCGGCGTCGGTGTCGTGGCTGCCGTGTATGCGTTGCTGCTGATCGTCGGTGGCGCGCGCGGAGCGGTGGATCCGCTGGCACCGTGGCAGATGCGCAGCATGCATGCCGAGCTGCCTTTCAGGAGCATCAAATCGCTCGCGGACCTGCAGCGCGAAGTCGCGGCGGCGAGCGCGGCCGGGCGGCCCGTGATGCTCGACTTCTATGCGGACTGGTGCGTATCGTGCAAGGAGATGGAGAAATACACCTTCACTGATCCTTCGGTGCGCGCGGCGCTGGCGAACGCGGTGTTGCTGCGCGCGGACGTCACCGCGAATGACGAACAGGATCAGGCGCTGCTCAAACACTTCAGCATCTTCGGACCACCGACCATCGCGTTCTATGCGAGCGATGGCAGCGAGCGCAGCAGCTTCCGCGTGGTGGGCTACATGAAGGCGACTGACTTCGCCTCGGTGGTCCTGCAGGCGGTGGCGGATCCCTCCGGCGCGGGTGGCGCGTGAGCGGGCAGCCCCGTTCGAACGCCGCGCTGATAGGCGTGCTGGTCGTGGTTGCGATCGGCGCGGGCTATTTCGGCAAACGCTGGTTCGATGGTCGCGCTCCCGCGCAGGCGCTGCAGGTCGCTGCGCCCGTCTCCGCTCCTGCGCCGGCCGAGCCCGAGCCCGTTGCCGTACAGAAAAAGGTGCTCGCGGAGACCATCCCGGATTTCGTCCTGCTGGATCGTGACGGCAAGCCGCGCCGGCTCGCCGAGTGGAGCGGTCGCCCGCTGATCGTGAATTTCTGGGCGACCTGGTGCAAACCCTGCCGCAACGAGATTCCGATGCTGATGCGCCTGCGCGCCGCGCATGCCCGCAACAAGGTGGAGGTGGTAGGCATCGCCGTGGACTTCCGCGAGGACGTGCTCGCGTATGCCACCGAGGCGAAAATCGACTACCCGGTGCTGATCGGCGAAGAGGACGGGCTCGCTGCCTTCGCCGCAATGGGCATGGACCCGGTCTTCCCGGTCACCGTGTTCGCGGACCGGCAGCAGCGGATCCTGGCGGTGAAACTGGGCGAACTGCATCAGGACGAGGCCGAATTTGTGCTGGCTGCCATCGAAAAGGTGGATGCGGGCAATCTGGGGTTGCCGGAGGCCCGCCGCCAGATCAGCGACGAATTCAGGGTGTTGGCGGCAAAGCGGGCAGAGTCTTAAGCCCCTACTGGCAGCAGTTTGGTGTCATCTGCGCCGAACCGATCGGAAATCGCTCCCTCCGCGATCGATTTGAGTTAAATTCCCGCCTGCTGCATCGACGGAAATCAAAACCATGGCACGTCTGTTGTTACTCAACGGACCGAACCTGAACCTGCTCGGCCAGCGCGAACCGGGTCATTACGGCTCGAGCACCCTGCCCGAGATCGTCGGCAAGGTCCGCGCGCTGGCAAAAGAGCTGGGGCATGAACTGCTCGACTTCCAGAGCAATGCCGAGCACGAGCTGATCGACAGGATTCAGGGCGCCGCGGCGCAGGGGGTCAGTTTTGCAGTGTTCAATCCGGGAGCGTTCACCCACACCAGCCTCGCGCTGCGCGACGCGCTGCTGGGCGTGAAACTGCCCTTCATCGAAGTGCACCTTTCGAATACCCATGCGCGCGAAGCGTTTCGTCACAAGTCCTACTTTTCGGATATCGCGGTGGGCGTGATCCTGGGGCTCGGGCCCCTCGGCTATGAATTCGCAGTGCGCGCGGCCAGCGCGCGCCTGACCAGGGAGTGATCGATGGACATTCGAAAAATCAAGAAACTGATTGAGCTGCTCGAAGAATCGGGGATCGCCGAGATCGAGATCAAGGAGGGCGAAGAGGCCGTGCGCATCAGCCGCATGCCTACCGGCGCCTACGCGACACATGCCGCGCCGGTGCTTGCGCCGGCACCCGTCGCTGCAGCGCGCGCCGCCCTTCCCACCAACGGCAACGGCAACGGCGCCCCCTCGGCTCGTCCCTCGACGGATGCAAACGCGATTCCCTCGCCGATGGTCGGCACCTACTACGCCGCGCCGTCACCCGGTGCCAAGGCATTCGTCGCCATCGGCGATGAGGTCAAGGTCGGGCAGGTTCTGTGCATCATCGAGGCGATGAAGATGATGAACCAGATCGAATGCGATCGTGCCGGGCGGATCACGGCAATCATGGCGAAGAACGGCGACCCGGTCGAATTCGGCCAGCCACTCTTCGTCATCGAATAGGCCGTCATGCTCGAGAAGATCGTCATCGCGAACCGCGGCGAGATTGCGCTGCGAATCCTGCGGGCCTGCCGCGAACTGGACATCAAGACGGTCGCGGTGCACTCCACCGCCGACTACAACCTCAAGCACGTGCTGCTGGCGGATGAATCGGTGTGCATCGGCCCGCCGCAGTCCGCCCTCAGCTACCTCAACATGCCGGCGATCATCAGCGCCGCGGAAGTCACGGACTCGGTGGGCATCCATCCGGGGTACGGCTTTCTCTCCGAGAACGCCGATTTCGCCGAGCGCGTGGAAAAGAGCGGCTTCGTATTCGTCGGCCCCAAGGCCGAGACGATCCGCATGATGGGTGACAAGGTCTCGGCCATCCGCATCATGAAGAAGGCCGGCGTGCCCTGCGTACCGGGCTCTGATGGCCCGCTCGGCAAGGACAATGACGAGAACATCAAGGTCGCGCGGCAGATCGGCTACCCCGTGATCATCAAGGCCTCTGGCGGTGGTGGCGGGCGTGGCATGCGCGTGGTGCGCGCCGAGGCCTCGCTGCTCAATGCGATCACGCTGACGCAGTCGGAGGCCCTGGCCGCCTTCGGCAACGATCAGGTGTACATGGAGAAATTCCTCGAGAAGCCGCGGCACATCGAGTTCCAGGTGCTGGCCGACAATTACGGCAACGCCATCCACCTGGGGGAGCGCGACTGCTCGATGCAGCGCCGCCACCAGAAGATCATGGAAGAGGCCCCGGCGCCCGGGCTTACCGCGAAACAGCGCAAGCAGATGGGCGAGCGCTGCATCGAGGCCGTGCGCGCGGTCGGTTACCGCAGCGCCGGCACGCTCGAGTTCCTGTATCAGGACAACGAGTTCTACTTCATCGAGATGAACACCCGCATCCAGGTGGAGCATCCGGTAACCGAGCTCATCTCCGGCATCGACCTCGTCAAGGCGCAGCTGCTGATCGCCTCGGGCGAAAAGCTCGCGTATTCGCAGAGCGACGTGCAGCTGCGCGGACACGCGCTCGAATGCCGCATCAACGCCGAAGATGCGCGCACGTTCATGCCCTCACCGGGACCGGTGCGCCTGTGGCACGCGCCCGGCGGACCGGGCGTGCGCGTCGACAGTCATCTGTACTCGGGCTACAACGTACCGCCCAACTACGATTCACTGATCGCGAAGCTGATCACCTACGGCGAGAATCGCGAGACGGCGATCGCGCGAATGCGCAACGCGCTCGCGGAGCTGGTGGTAGAGGGCATCAAGACGAACACGGCCCTGCACCAGGAAATTCTGAATCACACCGCATTCCGCAGCGGTGGGCTCGACATCCATTACCTGGAGCGACGCCTGGGCTTGAAGTAGCACCGGGAAGTAATTCAGTGGCCTGGCTGACTCTGCAAATCGGGCTCGAAGGACTGGATCCCGACGCCGCCGAAGTGGCCTGCCTCGACGCCGGCGCGGTGTCCGTCACGCTGACGGATGCCGCCGACGACGCGATACTCGAACCCGCACCCGGCGAGCTGCGGCTCTGGCCGCACACCACCTTGCAGGCGCTCTTCAGCGCCGATGCCGCGAGCCCCGCGCTGCTCGCGCAACTCGCTGCCACCCTCGGCATCGACGTGACCCGTATCCGCACGCATGCCCTCGAAGATCGCCCCTGGGAGCGCGAGTGGCTGAAGGATTACCACGCAATGCAGTTCGGACCCCGGCTATGGGTGGCGCCCGGGCACGAGGTAGCTGCCGTAGCGCAGGCCCATCCGGCCGCGGTGGTGCTGGAACTTGATCCCGGTCTCGCCTTCGGCACCGGCACGCACCCGACCACGGCGCTGTGCCTGCAATGGCTCGAACAGCATCTTGCCCCCGGGAGCACGCTCATCGACTACGGCTGCGGTTCTGGAATCCTCGCCATCGCCGCACTGAAACTGGGTGCCGGGGCGGCGGCCTGCTTCGACATCGATCCGCAGGCGCTGATCGCGACCCGCGACAATGCCGCCACCAACGATTGCACGGATCGGCTGCGGCTCATCGAGGAAGACGCGGGGCTGCCGCCGGGCGTGGATCTCGTGCTCGCGAACATCATCTCCGGAACGCTATGTGATCTCGCGCCGCGCTTCGCGCAGCTCGTGCGCCCCGGCGGCGATCTCGTCATGGCGGGACTGCTGTGCGAGCAGGCGCCGCTCGTGACAGCGGCCTGCTCTGCATGGTTTGATACCCTGCCCTTTGGCACACGCGGTGAATGGACCGCCCTCGTCGCGAAGCGCCGTGCCTGATGTTCACAACCTGCCCCAAATGCGCTCTCAACCTCGCGATCACCGCAGCGGATCTGCGTATCGGTCAGGGCTATGTGCGCTGCGGGCGCTGCTCCAATGTATTCAACGCCCTCGTAGGGCTCGCGGACGAGGGCGAGCATTCGCTCGAGGCGCCGATGAGCGCGCAGGCGGAGGCACCTGCCGGGGAGCCGCAGGGCTCCGGGATGCTCGTCGAGTCCTCGCTCGTGGAGGGTGATCCGGGCACCGGCACCTTCGAGACCATCATTCTCGAGGGCGACGGCATCATGCAGACCACCGAGGTGGTCGCCGAGGACGAGGTCGAGCTGCAACTGCGTGCCCTCGCCGAGCGTATCGAGGCGGCGAACCACCGCATGGACGAGGATGAGTCCGAGGCCGCCCAGCAGGCGGTCGCCGCAATCGCGGCGATACCCGTGGAAGACAGCGGCGAAATGGAAGTCATCGGGTTGCGCGAGCAGGTCGACCTCGATCCGGGCTTCGACGACGCCGAGCAGGTGCGCGGACGAATGTTGCGCAACCTCGCCCGATTCGGCGTCGCAGCCCTGGCGCTGTTACTCGTGATACAGATCGTGCATCACTACCGCGCGCACCTCTCCGGCCTCAAGCCGCTGGTGGCGCTATACGAGGCGCTGGGCCTGCAGTTCGACCCGCCGATCGACCTGCTCAGCTATGACGTGCGGCAACTCGGCTACGAGCCGAGCCCCACCGCAAAGGATTCGGTGCTGATACGCGCGACGGTGAGCAACGTGAGCAAGGCGATGCAGCCCCTCCCGGTACTGCGGGTCACGATGCAGGACCGCTTTGGCAATCTGGCCAGCCGGGTCGAGATCGCGCCGCGCGACTACCTGCTCGCGCAGTCCGGCGCACGCCCGTTGGCGCCGGGTGCACGCGTGGATGCGCAGATCCAGGTGAAGATGCCGGACCAGCGGGTCGACTATCAGCTCGACGCGTGCGCGGCCGATCGCATGGGCCAGCTGCGCTGTGCGGACGATCGCGGACCTTTTCAATAGCGCCATGCGGATCGGGCCATACGAGATCGAGGCACCGGCAGTGCTGGCGCCGATGGCGGGCGTTACCGACCTTCCCTACCGCATCCTGTGCCGGCGCATGGGCGCATCGCTGGCGGCAACGGAAATGCTGACGGCCGACATGCGATTATGGAGCACGAGCAAATCGCGCAAGCGCATGGACCACACCGGCGAGCCGGGACCGCGCGTGGTGCAACTCGCCGGCAGCGATCCAGAACAGCTCGCACGCGCAGCGCGCGCCAATGTCGACCTCGGTGCGCAGATCATCGACATCAACATGGGTTGTCCTGCCAAAAAAGTTTACAACCGCGCATGTGGGTCAGCGCTGCTCGCGGACGAACCGCTCATCGAAAAAATTCTTGACAGCGTCGTACGCGCGGTCAACGTCCCGGTGACGCTGAAGATCCGAACTGGCATCGATCGATCGCACGTCAATGGCGTGCGAGTTGCAGTGCTTGCCGAAGCAGCGGGAATTCAGGCACTTGCCGTACATGGTAGAACTCGCGCTGACATGTACGAAGGCGCGGCCGAGTACACGACGATTCGTGACATCGTTGCCGCGGTGCAGATTCCCGTGATAGCAAACGGGGATATCGATACACCGGAAAAAGCACGCGCAGTACTTGATTTCACCGGCGCACAAGGAGTAATGCTCGGCCGCGCAGCGCAAGGTGCGCCGTGGATTTTTCGTGATGTCAATTCATTCCTGATGAGCGGTGTGATTGCGCCGCGACTCTTGCGCAGCGAGATAAGAGCGATCATCCTTTCGCACCTCGAAGCTCTGTACGAGTTCCACGGCGAAATCGGCGGAGTTCGGATAGCGCGCAAACACTTGGGTTGGTACTGCCGGCAACATTCTTCGACGATGACGCTGCGACCCTCGCTGATGGCCGCAGAAAATTCGTCGACGCAATTCGCCGCAGCGATGAATTGTTTCGACGCCTGGGCAGCAGAAGCTGTCGCGGCAGCATGAAAAAGCAAGAACGATGGATGGGATTCCGCGCATGCCGAGCAAGCACAGCGACAACGGTCACGACATGGTTGTGCGCAGCAACGGTCACGAAATGCCGCTGCGCAATTATGCGGAGCGGGCGCTGACGGATTATTTCGCGAGCCTCAATGGCACGCGCCCCGCGCAGCTGTACGACATGGTGTTGCGCGAGGTCGAAGAACCGCTGTTCCGCGCCGTGCTCGACTACGCGAGTGGCAATCAGAGCCGCGCCGCAGTGATACTCGGCATCAACCGCGGCACGCTGCGCAAGAAACTGCGGCAGTTCGGCCTGTCGGCCTGACGCACACGGGACACTTCATGGATCTGCCGGTGCGGCGCGCGCTGCTTTCCGTTTCCGACAAGGCGGGTCTGCTCGAGCTCGCGCAGCAGCTCGCGCGCCGTGGCGTGGAAATACTCTCGACTGGCGGCACCGCGCGCCTGCTGTCCGAGGCAGGCGTCAAGGTCATCGAGGTCGCGACGCATACCGGTTTTCCGGAGATCATGGATGGGCGCGTCAAGACGCTGCATCCGAAGATCCACGGCGGGTTGCTGGGTCGCCGCGGCGTGGACGAGGCGGTGATGCAGCAGCACGGCATTGGCGCCATCGACCTGCTGGTCGTGAACCTGTACCCGTTTGCCCAGACCATCACCCGCGCCGACGCGAGCTATGACGATGCGATCGAGAACATCGACGTGGGCGGACCGGCGATGCTGCGCGCCGCGGCGAAGAACCACGCCGCCGTCACGGTGCTGGTCGATCCGGCCGACTATGCGGCGTTGCTGGCGGAGATCGACGCAGGGGATGGCCGCACCACGTTTGCGACGCGCGCACGCCTCGCCGCAAAGGCGTTCGCGCACACGGCTGGCTACGACGCGGTGGTCGCGGAGTATCTGCGCGGACAGCACGGTGACCAAACCGAGCCCTTCCCGCCCGCACTGAACCTCAACCTGCAGCGCCTGCAATCCCTGCGCTACGGTGAGAACCCGCACCAGCAGGCCGCGTTCTACCGGAATGCGAATGGCGCGCGCACGCGCGCAAATGTCGCGAACGCGAGCATCGTGCAGGGCAAGGAACTGTCGTTCAACAACATTGCCGATGCCGACACCGCCCTCGAGTGCGTGCGGCAGTTCGACGAGATCGCCTGCGTCATCGTCAAGCACGCGAACCCCTGCGGAGTTGCGGTGGCGCATTCGCTGCTGCAGGCGTACGAGGGCGCGTATCGCACGGATCCCACTTCGGCATTCGGCGGGATCATCGCGTTCAACCGGCCGCTGGACGCGGCAACGGCCAAAGTGGTGCTCGAGCGGCAGTTCGTCGAAGTGCTCATCGCACCCGCACTCGAAGCCGGTGTTGGCGCGCTGCTCGCGGCCAAGGCCAGCATGCGCGTGCTGATCACCGGCTCGCTGCGCGAAGCGCCGACCGGAGAGCGGGACCTCGAGTTCCGCAGCGTGGGTGGCGGCATCCTGGCGCAGGATCGCGATCACGGTCGGATGAGCGCAGCGCAGCTGCGCTGCGTAACGAAGCGCTCGCCGGAACCGGGCGAGCTCACCGATCTGCTGTTCGCGTGGCGCGTCGCAAAGTTCGTGAAATCCAATGCCATTGTCTTCGCCCGCGATGGGCTCACGATCGGCGTTGGCGCCGGACAGATGAGTCGCGTGTATTCGAGCCGCATCGCAAGCATCAAGGCGGCGGACGAAAAGCTCGTGGTCGCCGGTGCGGTAATGGCATCCGATGCATTCTTCCCGTTCCGCGATGGCATCGATGTCGCCGCGCAGAACGGGATTCGCGCGGTGATCCAGCCGGGAGGGTCGCGCCGCGATGATGAAGTGATTGCCGCCGCCGATGAACATGGCATTGCCATGGTGTTCACCGGCATGCGCCACTTCCGCCACTGATGTCCAAAGTACTGATCGTCGGCAGCGGGGGTCGCGAGCACGCCCTCGCGTGGAAATGTGCGACCTCCCCCTCGGTGAGCGAGGTGCTCGTGGCGCCGGGCAACGCCGGCACGGCAACCGAACCGCGCGTGCGCAACGTAGACCTCTCCGCCGACGACATCCCTGAACTGCTCGCGCTCGCGCAGCGCGAGAACATCACGCTCACCATCATCGGGCCGGAAGGCCCGCTCGTGGCCGGCATCTTCGATGCGTTCAGCGCCGCGGGCCTGGCATGCTTCGGCCCTTCGCGGGCCGCTGCGCAGCTCGAGGGCTCGAAGTCGTTCACCAAGGCCTTTCTGAAGCGGCACGGCATTCCCACGGGCAGCTACCGTGCGTTCACGCGCGACAACTTCGATCGTGCCTGGCTCGCGACGCAGCGCCCACCCATCGTCGTCAAGGCCAGCGGCCTCGCGGCCGGCAAGGGTGTGGTCATCGCGGCCTCGGTCGAGGAGGCGCTCGCAACCGTCGAGGCGATGTTCGCCGGACGCTTCGGCGTCGCGGGCGCCGAAGTAGTCATCGAGGAATTTCTCGAGGGCGAAGAGGCGAGCTTCATCGTGATGGCCGACGGCAAGCACGCGCTGCCGCTTGCGACTTCACAGGATCACAAGCGTCGCGACGATGGCGACCTTGGGCCAAACACCGGCGGCATGGGCGCGTATTCGCCTGCGCCAGTGGTCACGCGCGTCGTGCACGAGCGCGTCATGCGCGAAGTGATCGAGCCGACGATTTGCGGTCTCGCGGCCGATGGCATGCCGTTCACCGGGTTTCTATATGCGGGCCTGATGATCGATCGCCACGGCGCGCCGCGAGTCATCGAATACAACTGCCGCTTCGGTGACCCGGAGGCGCAGCCGCTGCTCATGCGCCTGCAGACCGATCTGGTGAGCCTCTGCCATGCGGGCCTCGCGGGCCGGCTGCATACGGTGCAGGCGCAGTGGGATACGCGCCCCGCGCTCGGCGTGGTGATGGCCGCCGGTGGCTATCCCGACGACGTGCATCGCGGTGACGAGATCACCGGCCTGGAAATCGCCGCGCGCCTGCCCGGCAAAGTCTTCCACGCGGGCACGCAGCTGCGCGACGGACGGGTGTTCAGCAATGGTGGGCGCGTGCTGTGCGCCGTGGGGCTGGGCCCTGACATCGCGCAGGCGCGCGATCAGGCTTATGCGCTGGTGAATGCGGTGCGGTTCAAAAACGCGCAGTACCGGCGCGACATCGGCCACCGCGCCTTGAAGCGTGTCTAGAAGCTCGCGCGCAGGAACACTTCCGGTCCCTTCGCACTCAGACTGAAGTCGCCCGGGAAGTCGCGGTCCGAGCTC
>JBDSRN010000085.1:0-29600 GCA_039929265.1 Steroidobacteraceae bacterium
CCGCCCGTCATCGCGAGGTACACGTCCGCGAGAATGCGTGCATCCAGCAGCGCGCCGTGCAGCTCGCGATGCGAATTGTCGATCAAGTAGCGCTTGCACAGCGCATCGAGACTGTTGCGCTGACCCGGATGCATCTCGCGGGCCAGCGCCAGACTGTCGAGCACTCGGCAGCGCTCGGCGATGCGCGCGCTCAGTCGCTCCGGCGAGTTCCGGAATCGCTCGTGCACGACGCAGCGTTCCAGTTCTTTCTCGAGGAACGCCACATCGAATGCGGCATTGTGAATGATGAGCTCCGCGCCACCGATGAACTCCAGCAGTTCCTCCACCACTTCGTGGAAGCGCGGCTTGTCGCCAAGGAACTCGAGCGTGATGCCATGCACCGCCTGCGCGCCGGCATCGATCTCGCGATCCGGATGCAGATACCGGTGGAATTTCCCGCCGGTGGCCCTGCGATTGACGAGCTCGATACAACCGATCTCGATGACCCGATGCCCCAGCGCGATCTCGAGTCCAGTGGTTTCGGTATCGAGTACGACTTGCCGCATCTGCGGAAGTCTAATGGATTCTTGCAGCTACAGTGCGGCGAGCAAGGTATCAATCGCTGCGGTGGCGAGCTTGTCGACGCGTTCATTGCCCGCGTTGCCTGCATGTCCTTTCACCCAGTGCCAGGTGAGCCTATGCCGCGCCGCTTCGCGTTCGAGGCGCTCCCACAGGTCCTGGTTCTTCACCGGCTTCTTGTCGGCCGTGCGCCATCCGCGCGCCTTCCAGTTCGGCAACCACTCGGTGATGCCTTTCATCACGTATTGCGAATCGGTGTACACGTCGGCGGCGACGCCGCGCTTGAGCGCAAATAGCGCTTCGATCACCGCTGTGAGTTCCATGCGGTTGTTGGTGGTCTGCATTTCGCCGCCAGAAAGCTCCTTTTCACAACCTTCCACGCTGAGCACTGCGCCCCAGCCACCAGGCCCGGGATTGCCGCGGCACGCGCCGTCCGTATAGATCGTCACGCTCGCCATGTCTGCTCAGGGACGCGAGCGCGTCGTCGGTTTCACCAACCCACCCAGCACAGGCTGGCGTTGCTCACGGAAGCGGTTCCGGATCGGCGTGAGCGTATAGATACGCTTGCGCGCCTTGATGAGGTACGCAGCGGCGGGCAACGGGTTGAACAAGCCACGACGCAGGATGCGGCGCGCGTTGGGAACGTCCGTGCCACGGTTCCACGGGCGACTGTAGAGGTAGTGCCGGTTCATCACGATTTCGTATCCAAGCAAATTGAGCCAGTCCTGCACCCGATGGCGCGGCAGCATGCGCTTGAGACCCGGCGGAAACCCCCTGCGCGCCGCACTGGCGCGCAACCCCCACAGGCTGAAGGGCTCGAAGCCGATAACGATGAGCTGACCCTCGCCGGTGAGCACGCGATCGGCCTCGCGCACGATGGCCTGAGGGTCCGGCTCGAATTCCAGTGTATGTGGCAGGAGCACCGCGTCCACCGACGCGGGGGCGATCGGCAGCGCCGTCAGCCGTCCGATGAGATCGGCGCCCTCATCCAGATTCTCCGCGACGATGGTCTGGCGACGCGTGCGGCTGCCGGATAGCAGCTCACGCGGCGGGCCCCAGCCTCCGAGCTGCAAAAGCTCGAGCCCGAATACATCGTCGAGCACCTCTGCCAGCAAACCCGTTTCGGCCCGCAGTAATTCACGCCCCAGACTGCCCTCCAGCCAGGCCGCTGCCTGACGCGCGCTGCGGGCGCTGTCGGGCGCGATGTCCGATGCCGGTAAAGGACTCAAAGTGACCATTTTTGGCAATGTCCTGCGGCCGTCAAAAAGCTAGCAATTTTGTGACCTTACCGTTTTAATCAAGGTATCTAAAAGCAGTAGCCTTCAGGCTCACACTACCACGCCGTTGCCACACCTTCCGGGGGTGCGAGCTTGATTGCAAACCTGTCGAAATCAGCGCTGATTCTGGTACCTTTTCTGCTGCTCGTCGGCTGTGCCGCGACCCCCGGTAGGGATGCCGCGCCAGCCCCGCAGATCGTCGCCCCGGCCCCTGTTGTCCCCGCCCCCGTCGCAATCGCTGCGCAGCCTTCGCTGGTTGCTGCACCGCAGTTCGCGGTAGCCGAGGCGCCGCTCACCCCGCCTGCCATCGAGCTCGATCCTGAGGATGTGCGCGCGGCCCGCAGCGCCGCACAGTACCCCGACCTGCTCGACCGCCTGCGCGCCGGCTTCGCCCTGCCCGAGCAGGACTCGGTGAAGATCGACCGCGAGCTCGCTTACTACGTCAGCCATCCCGCTTACATCGAGCGCGTGTTCGGTCGCGCCGAACTGTACCTGCACCATATCGTCGGTGAAGTGGAGACCCGCGGGCTGCCGCTCGAGATCGCATTGCTGCCAGTCATCGAGAGCGCCTTCGAACCGTATGCCTACTCCAGGGCGCGTGCGGCAGGCCTGTGGCAGTTCATCCCCGGCACCGGCACGCGTTTCGGCCTGAAGCAGGATTGGTGGTACGACGGTCGCCGCGACATCGTCGCCGCCACGCGCGCAGCGCTCGATTATCTCGAGTTTCTGCACGATGAATTCAACGGCGACTGGCTGCTCGCAGTGGCGGCGTACAACTGCGGGGAGATGAACGTGCGGCGCGCGGTGCGCAGCAACCTCGCGGCCGGCAAGCCCATCGACTTCTGGAATCTGAAGTTGCCAGCGGAAACGCGAGCCTACGTGCCGAAGCTGCTCGCCATGTCGCGTCTGGTTGCCCATCCGGGCGACTACGGCCTCGAAATCAGCCAGATCGCCAATGTCGCGCACTTCAAGCGCGTGGACACGGGCGGGCAGATTGACCTCAAGATAGCCGCCGACCTCGCGGGCATCTCGACCGAAGAACTCTACGGGCTCAACCCTGCCTATCACCGCTGGGCCACCGACCCGTCTGGCCCGTTCTTCCTGCTGCTCCCCGTTGAAGCGGCGGATGTGTTCAGGCAGAACCTGCAGCTCATCACTCCCGATCAGCGCATGAGCGTGCAGCGTTACAGCGTGCGCAAGGGCGACACTGTCGCCTCGGTCGCGCAGAAGTTCAGCACCACCCCGCAGCTGGTGCGCGAGCTCAATGGCCTCGGCGCCAGCGACAAAATCGCGATCGAGTCAGAACTGCGCGTGCCCAGCAGCAACATCGTGCTGCCTGCCAAGGTGATGCGCGCCGCGGCACTGGTGGACGGTCGCCAGGCTCTGCGCCCGCAGGGCAAGCTGCGCGGCGTACACGTCGTGCGGCGCGGCGACACGCTGTGGGGCGTCGCTCGTGGTGCCGGCATGAACGTTGCGACGCTCGCCAGCCTGAACGGGATCAAGCCCGGTTCGACGATCAAGGCGGGCCAGCGCCTCACCCTCAAATCGGCGACCCTGGATGCGCCCTTGCGCACCGGCACCGCCGCCAAGTCTGCGAAGTCAGTGAATCCGGGCATCGGCGGTCAGGACACCTCCGCGCCACGCCGGCAGGTGACCTATGTCGTGCGCAGTGGCGATACACTGTGGAGCATCGCCAAGGTGCTGCAGGTGAACGTGGCGAGCCTGCTCGACTGGAACGACCTCAGCTCGCGTTCCACGCTCAAGCCGGGTCAGAAACTCACCGCCTTCGTACAGAAACGCTGAATTCAAAGGCTGGTCTTTCATGGGGATACTCGCGGGTAAACGCGCCCTGATCGTGGGCGTGGCGACCGACCGCTCCATCGCGTGGGGCATCGCACAGGCACTGCATGAACAGGGGGCCGAACTGGCCTTCACCTATGCCGGTGACAAATTCAAGGAGCGGGTCGAACCGCTCGCCGCCTCGGTTGGCAGCAAGCATGTGCTGCCGCTTGACGTCACCGATGATGCGCAGATCGATGCCGTCTTCGGCACCTTGCAGCGTGATTGGGGCTCGCTCGACGTGCTCGTGCATGCCGTGGCCTTTGCGCCGCGCGAATCACTCGCTGGCGATTTCGTCGCCAGCACCTCGCGCGAAGCCTTCCGCATCGCGCACGATGTCTCGAGCTACAGCCTCACCGCCCTCACCCGTGCCGCCGCCCCACTGATGACCAACGGCGGCGCCGTACTCACGCTGAGCTACCTGGGTGCCGTGCGCTCGATCCCCGGCTACAACGTCATGGGCCTCGCCAAGGCGAGCCTGGAGGCGAACGTGCGCTTCCTCGCCGCGGGCCTCGGCCCGAAGAATATCCGGGTCAACGGCATCTCCGCCGGCCCGGTGAAGACGCTGGCGGCAGCGGGCATCCCCGGCCTGCGCAGGATGATGTCGCGAGTGGCCGAAGTGTCGCCGCTGCGGCGCAATGTCTCGCTGGAAGACGTGGGCAAATCCGCCGCGTTTTTGTGCTCGGACATGTCGAGCGGCGTGACAGGCGAAATCCTGTATGTCGACTGCGGCTTCAGCACGGTCGGCATGAGCTTCGCCGAGGCCTAGCGCCTCGCATTGACAGGTAAATGACCATGACCCCCCCGGCATCGGCGCATCCCAGGTCATGGCCACTGCACTGGAAGATGGCGGCAGGATTTCTTGCCGGCCTTTCGGCAGGTCTCGCTGTGAATCTCGCGGGTGCCGGCGACGCCGGCTGGGCAACGGCCTTCCGTGACTACTTCACGGCACCGGTCTCCGGAACCTTTCTCAACCTGATCTTCATGCTGATCGTTCCGCTGTTGTTCTCGGCGCTGGTGGTCGGCATCGCAGAGATGGGTGACACCCGTTCATTGGGACGCATAGGCTGGAAAACCCTTGCCTACACCATCTTGCTGTCTGCAATAGCGGTGCTCCTAGGCCTGGTGCTGGTCAACTGGCTGAAGCCCGGAGCGGGCGTTGATCCAACACTGGCCCGGAGCCTCATCAGCGACAACACCGAGCGGGCGCAGCAGATTGTCGACAGTCTCGACACGCAGCCGCAGGGTCTCGACATGTTGCTCTCGATCGTACCGTCCAACGTAGTGGCTGCAGCTTCCAGCAACGGTTCGATTCTGGCGATGATGTTTTTCGCAGTGATGTTCGGGGTCGGGCTGGTGCTCACACCGTCGCCGGCCACAGCAGCCCTCAAGCGTGGCATCGAAGGAATATTCGAAGTCTCGATGACGCTCATCGGTCTGGTGATCCGGCTGGCCCCTTACGCGGTGTTCTGCTTCATGTTCAACCTGACCGCAGTTTTCGGCCTGGATCTGCTGGTGCGGCTGGGAGCCTATGTGGGTGTGGTGGTGCTGGCGCTGGCCCTGCACCTGACGGTGACCTACTCGCTGGCGTTGCGCCTTGCCGGCTACTCGCCGCTCGCATTCTTCCGCGGCGTTCAGGAAGCGATGGTGATGGCGTTTTCCACCGCCTCCAGCAATGCCACCTTGCCCACCGCATTGCGGGTGGCTCAGGACAATCTGAAACTGCCAAACAAGGTGTCGCGGTTTGTACTGACGGTCGGTGCAACTGCGAACCAGAACGGCACTGCGCTTTTCGAAGGCGTTACCGTCCTCTTTCTCGCGCAGTTTTTCGGTGTGGAACTGAGCCTCGGGCAACAGGTGATGGTAATGCTGGTATGCATTCTCGGCGGAATCGGCACCGCCGGCGTGCCCTCAGGTTCACTGCCGGTAGTGGCGTTGATCTGCGCCATGGTCGGGGTCAACCCGATAGGAATCGGACTGATCATTGGCGTCAACCATTTCCTCGACATGTGCCGGACCACTCTCAACGTCACCGGCGATCTGGCGCTCGCGAGTCTTGTCGCGCGAGGTGAAAAAGAAGAAACCCACAGTGGCGACCACAGCGGGCAAGGGGCCGCGCGGGCACAATAGATTCGGCAAGGCAGTCGAGCGCTGCTCCGTCGGCGTTATTGGAATGCCTGCAGGTTCTTCTTCACCTTGGCATTGCGCACCATCTCGTTCACGTACGCATCGGCCTCCTCCGCGCCGTGGCGCTGAAGTTCCTGCTGCACGCGCTGCTGCTTGAGATCCTTGTTGCCGTCATCCGGCGCGATGCGCACATTGCTCAGCTCCACCAGCGCCGCGCCGCCCTGATCGAGCTCTACGAGCTGGTACATCGGCTTGCCGGCGACAGGCTTCGGGCTTGCGAACGCGACATCGCGCACCTGCACGGGCAGCTCCGGGTCGCCACGATCCACATAGCGCGTCGGAGCGGCGGCGGTGGCACCGATCTCGCGTAGCACCTTGTCGAACGGCTCGCCGCCCTTGAGTTTCGCGAGCGCTTCGGTTGCGGCCTTGTGCGCCGCCTGCGAGCCTTGCTCGCGCGCGAGCTCGGTGCTGATCGTGGCGCGCACAGTGTCGAGCGGCTTCTGCTGCGGCGCCTGGTGCTCGAGCACCTTGACGATGACGAGCTTGTCCTCGCCGACGGCAACCGGCCCACCGACTTTACGCTGGTTGAGCACCTGGTCGCTGAACACCGCCTGGTTCAATTCCGCATCAGAACCCAGCGGCGCACCACCCGCCCCGCGCGCAAACGTTGCGATCTCGCCGGTCTTCATGCCGAACTGCTGCGCGAGGCGATTCAGATCCGCACCCGGGCGTTCGAGCTGCTGCTGCAACTGTTCCTGACGATTGCCAAATTCCTCGGCGGCCTGATCACGATGCAACTCGGCCTGCAACTCCGGCTTCGACTCGGCGAACGTCTTTTCGTGTCCGGCGCGGATTTCGTCGAGACGAATGATGTGATAGCCGAACTGTGTCTTGATGGGCGCCGACAGGTCACCCTGTTTCAGCGAGAACAGCGCATCGGCGAACGGCTTGACGTACACGGTACGATCGGCCCAGCCCAGATCACCACCCTGGGCCGCCGAACCCGGATCTTGCGATTGCGCCTTGGCTAGGGCCGCGAAGTCCGCACCGCCGCGAAGCTGCGCTACGAGTTCTGACGCCTTCTTCTGCACCGCGGCATCTTCCTTGGGATCGTCAACGCTGAGCAGGATGTGGCGCCCGCGCCGCCGCTCCGGCTCGACGTAACGGGCCTTGTTCTTCTCGTAGCGCGCCTGCAGGTCCGCATCCGTCACCTGCACCTGGGCGCTGAGCGAGGCGAGATCGAGCTCGGCGTAGGCGAGCTTGACGGTCTCACCCGTCAGGAAGTCGGCCTTGTGCGCGTCGTAATAGGCCTGGATCGCCGCGGCATCCGGCGCCGGCTTCGGCTGATACCCCTGCGGCGCGAGCACGGCGTAGCGCAGCTCACGCTGCTCGTTCTCGAGTGCCAGCAACTGCGAGATTTCGCTGGGTGTCATGAAGGCGGTGCCAGCCACGGCACCGACGACCTGCTGCGCCGACAACAAACGGCGACGATCCGACTCATACTCGGCAACCGTTATGCCAGCCTGCGCCAGCCGTGCCTTCGCGGCGTCGGACGAATACTGGCCCTCCACCTGGAACGCCGGCTCGCGCCGGATCGCCTGCAGCACCTGCGCGTCGCTGACGCGGAAACCCGCATCCCGCGCGTGCTGAAGGATGACTGCATTGCGCACGAAATCATCCAGCACTTCGTTCTGCAGCTGGTCGCGCCGCTCGGGCGGAATATCGCCACCGAACAGGCGCAGATATTCAGGCTGGCGTTCCTGCCAGACGCGATTGACCTCCTCCTGCGGAATCGTTTCGCCATTCACCTTGGCCGCGTACCCGGCGGTGCCGACGGTGACATCGACGATTCCGTAGGCCCCCCAAAGGGCGAAGACCAGGCCTAGCGCGCCGATCATGGTGAAGGCCAGCCAGCGCTGTCCCTGGAGCTTGTCGCGGATATTCTGAAGCATTGATTTGGCGGCCTGCGGCCTTATGACTCGTATGGCAATCGATCATTGTACAAGCCCCGGCCGTCGCGATCACGATGAACGAAAGAAGCGATTTTGGTCTGGTACTGGCCTTGCCTTGCGTCGCCGGATCCGGGGCGACACCGATCTGGTTGGCGTACAGCGCGCGCGCAGGTAGTCACCGGAGCGAAGTTTCGGATCCGCAGCGGCATCCTGCTCTACCTTTGCGATCGTGCGCGGCTGCCGCTTCGGCACGGTGCCCGTCTCGGCCGCCATGACCGCCTGGGCCTTGCTGATCTCGTTGAGCCGGTGGAATGCGTCGCGAGCGTGCCCGTGGTGGATACGAGCGCGAGCAGCGCGATGCGGATGCGGTGTCTCATTGGAACCTCCCACGACGCCCCGGGAAATCACGGTCCGAAGAACCGCGCCGAGGATGTGTCACACATCCTGCGGAAGATGGCGGAGCGGACGGGACTCGAACCCGCGACCCCCGGCGTGACAGGCCGGTATTCTAACCAGCTGAACTACCGCTCCCCATTCAAACCAATCACTTGCAAACCCACGCGCCCGTCGAGATGGTGGGTGCTGAGGGGATCGAACCCCCGACATTCGCCGTGTAAAGGCGACGCTCTACCAGCTGAGCTAAGCACCCAACGGGACGACGCCAACCGCGTGCGCTGCACACGCTCCTGAAAGCGTGGCGCGCGATTCTATAGGGCGCCAACGCAAGGGGCAAAGGATTCTGCCGGCGAGGCCATTCGCGTGAGCCGATGCCAGATCCGCCCGTCGTAGCGATGCACCAGGGGGAGCGGCAGGCCCGCCCAGCGCACATTCTTCGCCCTGCCAATCCCGACGAACCACTGGCTCCAGGGGCACAGCTCATCCACCAAATGCACGTCGTCGGTGCGCCAGGGGTACTCCAGGATGCGCAGGACTTCCCCGCCCGGCAGGCGCTTCTCGAGGCGATTGCAGCAGTAGAACAGCGCGGTGTGACGCTGCCTCAGCAGATCGAAATAGCCGGCGATAGCCGCGACGGTCATTTCCTGCATGGACGCGACGTTGATGGCGAGATCGACGTCGCCCTCGGGAAGGGACCCCAGCTGATCCGCCGCGCAATACACGAACGCTGCGCCGCGCGAGCCGGCGCCACTGCCAGCGAGTACATGGGCCTCCGCGGGATAGGCGCGCCCCAGGTGCGCCGCCTGGAACAGCAGCGTGGGACCGAGATCCACCAGCCAGATCTGCGCCTGAGGGTAACGCTGGTACAGGAGACCCGCGAGAATGCCGTGACCGTCGCCGATGACCAGGATGGTACGCGGCGGGCGCGCCAGGGCGGGATGACGTTCGAGCAGCCACGCGGTGCAGTGCTGACGAAACGCGTCCTGGGAAAAGCGCAGACCCATGCGCTGCACGAGTTCACGCGATGCGTCGAGTCCGGCACCGAGCCCAGGGGCGTCGAGCAGTCGCAAATGTGCGGCATTACCCAGCATCGCGAAAGTCCGCGCCAGCAGTCCCGTATGCGAGCTGGTGCCGAACCCGTAGCCCTTGAGCGACTCCAGGCTGCCGTCCGTGCGCAGCCTCACCTGAAAATGTTTCGAGAACTCCTGCCAGTGCGAAGAGGCATTGACGCCGCAAGCGGCGCCGTCAGCGTAGTAGCGCGCTACCAGATCACGCAGGACACCCTGCGCTGCAGTCACAGCGGTCGACCCCTCCACCACTGGCCGCAAGGCTCAGTGCGCCTGGAATTTGCCTGTCGAGCGCTTGCCCCGACGCGAGCGCTTGCCCGGCGCCACCGAGGGCGGCAGCTCTGCCGTCGGGTCGAGGCGCGGCGTCGGCTGATGCGTGAGCGCGAGCTCCAGGACTTCGTCGATCCATTTCACCGGACGGATGTCGAGCTTGCCCTTGATGTTCTCCGGGATCTCGACGAGATCTTTTTCGTTGTCGACCGGGATCAGCACCTGCGTGATGCCACCGCGATGCGCGGCGAGCAGCTTTTCTTTCAGGCCACCGATCGGCAGGACTTCCCCACGCAACGTGATCTCGCCGGTCATTGCGACATCCGCGCGCACGGGGATCCTGGTCAATGCCGAAACCAGTGCCGTGCACATGCCGATACCGGCCGACGGACCGTCCTTCGGCGTCGCCCCCTCGGGCATATGCAGATGCACGTCGAGCTTGGCGTAGAAGTCCGGCTCGAGCCCGAGCACCTGCGCGCGGCCGCGCACCACACTCATCGCCGCCTGGATCGACTCCTGCATCACCTCGCCGAGCTGGCCGGTGTGCAACAGCTTGCCCTTGCCCGGCACCACTGCGGCTTCGATGGTGAGCAGTTCGCCGCCGACTTCCGTCCATGCGAGACCGGTGACCTGACCGACGCGATCGCTCTCCTCCGCACGGCCGTAACGGTGTCGACGTACGCCGAGGTACTTGTCGAGATTGCGCGGCAGAATCGACACCGACTTCGCGCTCTTCTTGTCAAGCAGCATCTGCTTCACCGCCTTGCGGCAGATCTTGGCGATCTCGCGTTCGAGATTGCGGACGCCGGCTTCGCGCGTGTAGTAGCGGATGATGTCGGTGATCGCCCCATCGGAAACCTTGAGCTCCTCGGCCTTGAGCCCGTTCTGCTTCACCTGCTTGGGCACGAGATAGCGCCGCGCGATGTTGAGTTTTTCATCTTCCGTGTAGCCGGGCAGACGAATCACTTCCATGCGATCGAGCAGCGGTGCCGGAATGTTCAGGCTGTTCGCTGTGCAGATGAACATGACCTCGGAAAGATCAAAATCCACTTCCAGATAGTGATCGCTGAACGCGGAATTCTGCTCGGGATCAAGCACTTCCAGCAGCGCAGCGGACGGATCGCCGCGGAAGTCCATGGCCATCTTGTCGATCTCGTCGAGCAGGAACAGCGGATTGTGGACGCCGGTCTTCGCCATGTTCTGCACGATCTTGCCGGGCATGGAGCCGATATACGTACGACGATGACCGCGGATCTCGGCTTCATCACGCACGCCGCCGAGCGACATGCGCACGAACTTGCGGTTGGTGGCACGCGCGAGACTTTGGCCCAGCGAAGTCTTGCCGACGCCCGGCGGACCCACGAGACACAGGATCGGACCCTTGATCTTGTCCACGCGCTGGAGCACAGCGAGGTATTCGACGATGCGTTCCTTCACCTTGTCGAGGCCGAAATGGTCCTCGTCCAGCACCTTTTGCGCGACCGCGATGTCCTTGAGGATGCGCGTGCGCTTCTTCCACGGCACCTTCACGAGCCAGTCGATGTAGTTGCGCACGACGGTTGCTTCCGCACTCATCGGCGACATCATTTTCAGCTTGTTCAGCTCGGCATTGGCTTTCTCGCGGGCCTCCTTGGGCATGCCCGCCTTGCCGATCTTCGATTCGAGCTCGGCAATCTCGTTGGTGCCGTCCTCCATCTCACCGAGCTCTTTCTGAATCGCCTTCATCTGCTCGTTGAGGTAGTACTCGCGCTGCGACTTCTCCATCTGCGCCTTCACGCGCCCACGGATGCGCTTCTCGATCTGCAGCACGTCCATTTCGCCTTCGATGGCCACCAGAATGTGCTCAAGGCGCTTGCGTACGTCGAGGATCTCGAGAACCTTCTGCTTCTCGGCAAGCTTCAATGCCATGTGCGCGGCAACCGTGTCCGCGAGGCGCCCAGGCTGTTCGATCCCGGCCAGTGCGGTGAGCACCTCGGGCGGCACCTTCTTGTTCAGCTTGACATACTGCTCGAACTGCGAGATCACGGAGCGCGTCAGCACATCCATCTCGCGCTCGTCGTAAGTCTCGGTGTCCGGCTGCAGCACGATCTCGGCGGCATAGTGCTCGCCGGGATGAATCGCATTGATGTGCGCGCGGTCCACGCCTTCGACCAGCACCTTCACCGTGCCATCGGGCAGCTTCAGCAACTGCAGGATGGTGGCGACCGTACCGAAGCGGTACAGATCCTCGATCTTGGGATCGTCGATGTCCGCCTGCTTCTGGGCGACCAGCATGATGCGCTTGTCCGCCTTCATGGCGATATCGAGCGCAGTAATCGACTTCTCGCGCCCTACGAACAGCGGGATGACCATGTGCGGATAGACCACCACGTCTCGCAGTGGCAGTACGGGAACACTCGTATTCGAAATTTCTTCAGTCACGCGCGAGACCTCACACGGTGCGGAAAGGACACCATTTCAATCACTTGGGGCCTACCCAACTGGCTTTCAAGTACAAAGGGGCGCACAGCTTTCGCTGTCGCCCCTTTTATTCGCTCGACCACCAGAGCGGGCACCCGATGCCTGGCTAATGATTCGAACCGGTCGCCCTGCGCGGCTCTTCGACTGCGGCGACCGGGGCGCGCGCGTCTTCCGTGCGATACACGATGTATGGCGGCGAGTGGCCTTCGATGACCGTTTCATCGACGACCACCTTGCCGACGTTCCGCATCGACGGCAGTTCGTACATGGTATCGAGCAGCACCGTCTCGAGAATCGTGCGCAGTCCGCGCGCGCCGGTCTTGCGCTGCATCGCCTTGCGCGACACTGCACGCAGACCGTCTTCGCGAAACTCCAGCTCCGAGCCCTCCATCTCGAACAGGCGCTTGTACTGCTTGGTCAGCGCATTCTTCGGTTCGGTGAGGATCGAGATCAGCGCGGCCTCGTCGAGCTCTTCCAGCGTCGCCACCACCGGCAGGCGGCCGACGAACTCGGGGATGAGGCCGAACTTGATGAGATCTTCCGGCTCGACATCATGGAACACGTCGTTACCGTGCGGGCGTGTCTCGGTGCTGCGCACATCGGAGGTGAAGCCAATGCCACCCTTCTGCGTGCGGTTGAGAATGATCTTCTCGAGACCTGCGAATGCGCCACCGCAGATGAACAGGATGTTTCCCGTGTCCACCTGCAGGAATTCCTGCTGCGGATGCTTGCGACCGCCTTGCGGCGGCACCGAGGCGATGGTGCCTTCGATGAGCTTGAGCAGCGCCTGCTGCACGCCCTCGCCCGACACGTCACGCGTGATTGACGGGTTGTCCGACTTGCGCGAGATCTTGTCGATCTCGTCGATGTACACGATGCCGGTCTGCGCCTTTTCGACGTCGTAGTCGCATTTCTGCAGCAGCTTCTGAATGATGTTCTCGACGTCCTCGCCGACATAGCCGGCCTCGGTGAGCGTCGTCGCATCGGCGATGGTGAACGGGACGTTGAGGAGACGGGCGAGCGTCTCCGCCAGTAAAGTCTTGCCGCAGCCCGTGGGGCCGATCAGCAGGATGTTGCTCTTGGCGATCTCGACTTCGTCCTTCGAGCGGATGCCGGCAGTACCATTGCGGGTCTGGAGGCGCTTGTAGTGATTGTATACGGCAACGGAAAGGGTCTTTTTCGCACGTTCCTGACCGATGACGTACTCGTCCAGGACCTTCTTGATTTCCTGAGGCTTGGGCAGCTTGTCGCGCGCGCGATCCGCCTTGTCCTCAAGCTCTTCACGGATGATGTCGTTGCACAGCTCGACGCATTCGTCGCAGACGAATACGGACGGGCCGGCGATCAGCTTGCGCACTTCGTGCTGGCTCTTGCCACAGAAAGAGCAGTAGAGCAGCTTGCCGTCGTCCGTCCTGCCGCGAGAATCATCGCTCATTCAAACACCTTGCCCGCCACGCGAGCCTTGCTGAACCCTATATAGCATGTGAAAGACCAGCGACGCAAAGACGCCGGTCGCTTGTAAGACATTGTCCGGACAGGCTTTACCAGACTTTTGTCACACCGTTTCATCAGGCCTTGGCGGCCGGAGCCGGCGGAACCTGGCCGCGCTGCTCCAGCACCTTGTCGATCAGGCCGTAGGCGATGGCGTCCGGGCCGTTCAGGAATTTGTCGCGATCCGTGTCGAGCTGGATCTTGTCGATCGGCTGGCCCGTGTGCTTGGCCAGGATTTCGTTCAGGCGGTGGCGCATATAGAGGATTTCCTTCGCGTGGATCTCCATGTCCACGGCCTGGCCCTGCATCCCGCCCAAGGGCTGGTGGATCATCACGCGTGAATGCGGCAGCGTGTAGCGTTTGCCCTTGGCGCCACCGGCCAGCAGGATCGCGCCCATGCTCGCGGCCTGACCAAGACAGATGGTCGAGACGTCGGGCTTTACGAACTGCATCGTGTCGTAGATCGCGAGGCCCGCGGTGACATGTCCGCCGGGTGAATTGATGTACAGCGAGATGTCCTTGTCCGGATTCTCCGATTCGAGAAACAGCAGCTGCGCGACGATGACATTGGCCATGTAGTCATCGACGGGGCCGACGGCGAATACCACGCGTTCCTTCAGCAGACGCGAGTAGATGTCGTAGGAACGTTCGCCGCGCGCCGTCTGCTCGACAACGATCGGAACCAGGTTCAACGCACGCTCATTCATTTTCGCTCCGCTAAATTAGGACTGCTTACCGAATCCCGTGAGCTCCGCAAAGCTCACCGGCTTGTCCGTCACCTGCGCGCGCTGCGCGACCCACTCGACAGCCTGATCTTCCAGCACCGATCCTTCGATCTGCTGCATGGCCTGCTGGTTCTGCAGATACGCGCGCCGCATCTCATCAGCATTCGGATACTGCGCCACCACCTGACTGAGACGCTCGTTGATGCGATCGCGATCCGCCTTCAGCGATTCACGACGAATCAGCTCGCCCATCAGCAGCCCCAGCGCCACCCGACGTCGCGCCGGTTCCTCGAACGGTTCTCGCGGCGGGGCCTGGTTCGCATCCTTCTGGCCCATCCGGCGCATCATTTCCACCTGCAGCTCCTGCACCTGCTCATCCACGAGCGAACGCGGCAGCTCGAGCGGATTGTCGCGATACAGCGCATCCAGTACCTGAGAGCGCACCCGCGTGCGGACCGCTTCCTCGACTTCGAGTTCCATTCTCTTGTGCACTTCCTCGCGCAGCTTCGTCATGCCACCCTCGTGCACGCCAAAGTCGACGGCGAACGCGTCATCCAGCGCTGGCAGTACCGGCTCCTCCACCTTGTTCACCGTGACGGAAAATTCGGTCTGCTTGCCGGCGAGTTCGGGGGCGCCGTACTCGTCCGGAAACCTCACCGGCGCAGCGCGGCTGGCACCCGCGGCGAGCCCCGTGAGCGCAGCCTCGAACTCCGGGATCGCACGTCCGCTGCCCAGCACGAACGGAGTGTCCTTGCCGGCGCCGCCGGCGAACGCCACGCCATCGATACGGCCTTCGAAGTCCGCAATGACGCGATCCCCGCTGCGGCTCTCACGCTCCACAATCGCGTAACTCACGCGCTGGCGACGCATGCTCTGGATCATTGCGTCGATATCGGATTCTGCAATGGTAGCGGCCGGGCGCTCGAGCTTCACGCTATCCACCGGCTTCACCACGACCTCGGGCAACACCTCGAAGATCGCCGCGTACTTGAGATCGGAGCCCGGCTCGATCGCGATGGGCTCGATGCGCGGATCATTGGCCGGTCGCAGCGACTCCCGGGACACTGCCTGGGCGAAGCTGCTGCGCATCAACTCAGAGACGACCTCGGTATGCACTTGCCCCCCGTACTGCCGACGCACGACATTGATGGGTATCCTGCCCGGGCGAAAGCCCTTGATCTTCGCGGTGCGCGAAAGCTGCTTGAGCCGCGACTCGACTTCGCTGGCAACTTGCTCGCCGGGGACAGCCACTTCCAGCCGGCGCTCCAGGCCGCTGGTGGCGGTCAGGGACATCTGCATGATCGATCACCTCGAGGACATTGATTCGGAACTGCGAAAGGAGAGACTCGAACTCTCACGGGTTACCCCACTGGCTCCTAAGACCAGCGCGTCTACCATTCCGCCACTCTCGCGACGGCTCAACGGGCAATCGATAATTATAGCCGACCGGGCGTGCGGTGGCCCGATCCCCCGGTCCCGGGCCAGGCTACGGACGGCCTGCGACCGGACATAAGAGGCCTGAAGATGAACAAGCGTTCCCCGGCATAGGTATCGTGCTCGATAACCGCTTCACCGCTGTGCTGGTCGAGAAGGGGGTCGAGCGGCTCGGCAGAGGTTTCGAGGTGGCCGAGATCTCCGGGGATCTCGATCTACGCATTCGGTGACTACGGCGCCGCGTGGCAGCAGGATACCCCCGGCTATCAGCACGCCGCGACGGGCGGCGTCGGCATGGCACTCAATGGTCACCGCGTGAACGCTTATCTCGAGGCCGCGCGGCCCATCACCAAGCTCGACGTCGTGGGTGCATCGGGCGCGACGCGGATCAGCGACCCGCGCGGCTGGTTCAGTGAGACCTTCCATCGCGACCGCCCGGCGGCGCCAGGTATCCACGTCGAGAAATCTCACACGAGAGAATGGTGGGCCGTGAAGGAGTCGAACCTTCGACCAAGAGATTAAGAGTCTCCTGCTCTACCAACTGAGCTAACGGCCCTCGTCTATTTATCGAAAGTCACCTGCGGCGCTTTCGATATCCGGTACGGCTGGTGAAACCGTGGTTTTCACCAGCCTCGAAAAAAACATCATTCCAATTCCCGCGTTTTCTACTACATCCCCGTTGCGGGGATGGGGTGGACGACGGGACTCGAACCCGCGACGGCCGGAATCACAATCCGGGGCTCTACCAGCTGAGCTACGTCCACCGTCGTTCAAATGGCGCGCCCGGCAGGAGTCGAACCTGCGACCCTCGGCTTAGAAGGCCGATGCTCTATCCACCTGAGCTACGGGCGCCTGGCTAAACCTTCAGCTGGTCGGGGCAGCAGGATTCGAACCTGCGACCCTCTGCTCCCAAAGCAGATGCGCTACCAGACTGCGCTATGCCCCGCCCTGAAGTGCCGAGTCGCCCAAGTCGTCCAAGCCCACCGTCCTGCGCGGGGCGCGAATCATAACCGTGCGAGAATAATCCCACAAATCCGCAATCGAGGTGGGGCTGAGCGGGATATGGCAGCAAGAATTCTGGATGGCAAGGCAATAGCGAAGTCGGTCCGGGACGGAATCCGCGTCAAGATCGAGGCCATGCGGGCCGACGGAATGCGCGCACCCGGCCTGGCGGTCGTGATGGTCGGCAGCGACCCTGCTTCGGCGATCTACGTGCGCAACAAGCGCGCGGCTTGCCAGGAAGCCGGCATGCATTCAGTGGCCCACGATCTGCCCGAGGACACGCACGAGATGGAACTGCTGCGCCTGATCGAAGCCCTCAACGGCGACACGGAGATCGACGGCATCCTCGTGCAACTGCCAGTGCCCAAGCACATCAGTGCCGAGAAGGTGATCCGAACGATCGCGGTCGCCAAGGACGTGGATGGCTTTCAGCCGGAGAACCTCGGCCTGCTCGCCCAGCGACGCCCTCGCCTGCGCCCGTGCACGCCCTACGGCGTGATGAAAATGCTCGCCCATGCCGGCATCGAAGTGCGCGGCATGGATGCCATCATCGTCGGGCAGTCCAACATCGTGGGCCGCCCGATGATGCTCGAGCTCCTGATGCAGGCGGCCACGACTACCATCTGTCACAGCGCCACACGGGATCTCGCGGCGCACGTGCGGCGCGCGGACATCCTCGTTGCCGCAATCGGCAAGGCCGAGCTGATCCGGGGTGACTGGATCAAGGACGGTGCCGTGGTCATCGATGTGGGCATGAACCGCCTGCCCAGCGGCAAACTGGTCGGCGACGTGGAGTTCGCGACGGCAAGCCAGCGCGCTTCGTGGATCACGCCGGTGCCGGGCGGCGTGGGGCCCATGACGATCGCGATGCTGATGCAGAACACGCTCGAGTCCGCGCAGCGCCGACTGGGTGTCGTGACTAGCGCAGCTTCGGGCGCGGCGTAACTTTTTTCAGCTGGCGCGCTGCGGATTTAACCACCACGCGGCGTTGCGCGATGCGCGCAAAGCGCTCGCGCGCGTGCGCCTGCGCTTCGGATTCGAGGTTGCGGTACGCGTATATGAGCTCGGTGCCGAAGGGTGTGAGCTCCGCGCCACCACCCTGCCTCCCGCCCACGCTGAGCTCGACGGCGGGCTTGTCGAATGCCTCGTTCACACTATGCAGCAGCAGCCAGGCGCGGCGATAGCTCATGCGCAGCTCCCGCGCGGCACCCGACAGCGAGCCCTTGCGCGCGATGCTCTCGAGCAGGTCGATCTTGCCGGGGCCCAGCGAGCCACCCTGCTCGAAGTCGACACGCAATCTCAATCGCAGTGCATTCATCCACCCGATACTAGCCGACGCGCCGACTTGCCGTGCCGCAAGGCGCTATGCACAATCAGATATAGCGAATTCCCGGTGAACGCCATGAAGAACAGAACCGCATTGATCGCGCTGTGCGTCGCGCTGCTGAATCTCGCGTCCGGCACGGGCCGCGCCGCCGATCAGGTGCTCACGATCTTCGCGGCGGCCTCGCTCACCGACGTCATGCAGCCAATCGGCGCTCAGTTCACCGCGCGTACGAAGATCCCCGTGCGCTTTTCCTTCGCGAGCAGCTCGCAGCTCGCGCGCCAGATTGAATCGGGGGCCGCAGCGGATGTGTTCATGTCCGCTGACCAGGAATGGATGGACTACCTGGAGCAACGCAAGCTCATCGCGAGGAGCACGCGACGCGACATCGTCGGCAACACACTGGTGCTAGTGGCGCCGACGGACAGCAAGGTGCAGCTGAAGATCGCCCCGGGTTTCGCGCTCGGAGCGGCACTGGGCGACAACGGCAGACTCGCGACGGGCGAGCCGGGCAGCGTGCCGGCAGGCAAGTACGCCAAGGCGGCGCTGAGTCGGCTCGGCGTATGGTCGGGAATCAAAGCGCGCGTCGTCGGCGCGGACAACGTGCGCACCGCGCTGAATTTCGTCGCGCGCGGTGATGCGGTATTGGGGATCGTGTATGGCACCGACGCGAAGCGCGAGCCAAAGGTGCGCGTGGTGGACGTGTTCCCCGCTACTTCACATCCGCGCATCACCTATCCTGCCGCGGCCATCGCGACCGCAGGCCCGGCTGCAACGAAGTTCGTGACGTATCTCGCGGCGCAAGAAGCGCAGGCTCGTTTCAAACAGTATGGCTTCAGCAAACCATGAAACACGCCGCTCTCGCCCTGGCGCTTGCGCGCCAGCCTGTCAGTCCTCGCTGGCGAGACAGGCTTGGGGGCCAGGTGGGTTCCAAGGTGGCGCGTGCCGGCTCGTACCGCATCTGGCGTCGAAAACATGGCGCACCTCGCAGTAGAGTAGCCATGCCTCTACTTGCAGCATCCGCGCCGCGTCACTCCTGATCTTGATCAGCGACGACGCCAGATGCTGCGGCCATCCGGCTGATCATCGAGCAGCACGCCGCCTTTGCCCAGTTCGTCGCGAATCCGGTCCGACTCGGTGAAGTTGCGTGCAGCGCGCGCAGCGAGTCGCGCTGCGATGAGTTGATCGATCTGCGCGTCGCTCAGCGAGCCATCACTTGAAGCATGCTGCGCGGCGTTGCGGAACCACTGCTCCGATTCCACCTGCACGATACCGAGCAAGGTCGCGAGCTGGCGGAACTCTGCCGCGAGCGTGCTCGCCTCTTCGATACGGCCCGCGCCGCGTGCGGAATTGATTTCCCGAGCCATGCTCTGCAGCACTGCGAGCGCTTCGGGCGAGTTGAAGTCATCGTCGAGCGCGGCTTCGAAACGCACGGAATGCGAAGTACGCGCGCCACCCGGGGCCGGCGGCAGTCCGCGCAGTGCGGTGTAAAGACGCGTGAGCGCGGCATCGGCCTGCTCAAGGTGATGCAGCGAATAATTGATCGGGCCGCGGTACTGGCTCGCGAGCAGGAAATAGCGCATCACCTCGGGGTGGCGCAGTTTAGGCAGTACTTCACGCAACGTGAAAAAATTGCCAAGAGACTTGGACATCTTCTGGTTGTCGACGTGCACGAATCCGTTGTGCATCCACAAGCGTGCAAATTCATCGCCACTTGCTCCGCAGGACTGCGCGATCTCGTTCTCGTGGTGCGGGAACTTGAGGTCCATTCCGCCGCCGTGGATGTCGAAACGCGTGCCGAACAACGCGGTGGCCATCGCTGAGCACTCGATGTGCCAACCCGGTCGGCCCGCGCCCCACGGGGAATCCCAACTTGGCTCGCCGGGCTTCGCGAGTTTCCACAACACGAAATCGGCGGGGTCGCGCTTGGATTCCTCGACCTCGACGCGGGCCCCCGCGCGCAGGTCTTCCAGGCGCTTGCCGGACAGCGCGCCATAGTTCGGGAAACTGCTCACCGAGTACAGCACGTCACCACTGTCGGAAACGTATGCGTGGCCGCGCGCGATAAGCGTGGCAATCATTTTCTGCATCGCGGGCACGTACTGGGTTGCACGCGGCTCGTGGGTCGGCGGCTCGATGCCCAGACGCGCCGCGTCTTCGTGCATGGCCTCGGTGAAACGCGTGGTGAGCGACTCGATCGACTCGTTGTTCTGCGCCGCGCGCGCGATGATCTTGTCGTCGATGTCCGTGATGTTGCGCACGTAGGTCACGTCAAGACCCTTGTAGCGCAGGTAGCGACGAACCAGATCGAACACTACCATCATGCGCATGTGCCCGATGTGGCAGTAGTCGTAGACAGTGATGCCGCAAACGTAGAGCTTGATCTTGCCGGGCTCGAGAGGCCGGAGTTCTTCGATTTTTCCCGTCAGGGAGTTGTGGATTCGCAGCACGGGGCGTGAGTTTACGCGAATCGCTGCAATCGCTGTCGGGCGGCGTCGGGCGCCATCGCCAGCAGCAATGCCTTGAGTTCCGGTCCATGCAGCTGCCCGGTGAGCGCAACGCGCAGGGGCTGGAACAGCGCCGCGCCCTTGACTCCGGTGGCGAGGCGCGTCGCCTCGGCGATCCGAACGAAGTCGTTGCCATAGGTGGCAGCGGCGCCACTCGCCGCGGCGAAGAAGGCGGTCCCCGCTGTGGCGATCACCGCTCGTGCGTTCGCCTCAGGCTCCGGCGGCGCCCCGAAAGTCACCTCGATCCAGTGCCGGGCATCGGCGGGCAGCACGAGGTTGGGCAAGACCGCCCTTACGAACGCGGCTTCGATCTGCGAATCCAGCGCGGGCAGAACGCCTTGCAGCCAGACCCGCGCCTGATCCACCGACTGGGCATGCACGGCATCCTTCTGCCAGACGTGCAGCTGCTGCGTGTCAAAATACGCGGGGGCGCGCTGCAGGTGCGTGGGATCGAACGCCGCGCACATCTGTTCGAGCGACAGCAGGCCGTTAACAGGCGTGGAGTGGCCAAGACGGAACAGGTGATTGCGCAGAGCATGCGGCAGGTAGCCCTGGTCGCGCAGCTCATGCACGCTCGTCGCGCCATGGCGCTTCGACAGCGGCGAACCATCGGCGCCTGTGAGCAGGGACACGTGCCCGTAGCCCGGGGCGCGTTCGTTCAGCGCTGCGAGCAGCATGAGCTGGCGCGGCGTGTTGGTGAGATGGTCGTCGCCGCGCAGCACCAGCGTCACACCGCTGGCCGAATCATCGCAGGCATTGCAGAAGAAGAATGCCGGCGTGCCGTCCGCGCGCCGCACGATGAAATCGCCGATGTCGTCGGAGGCGAAGCTCTGCGGGCCGTGCACCAGATCATCGAATTCGATGCGAGTCCCTTGGGGCACCTCGAAGCGCAGCGTGCTCTGGATGCCGGCGGCGCGGCGCTCCGCGCGCTGCGCTTCGCTTAAATGCCGGCAGGTGCCGGCATAGCGTGGCGGGCGACCCGCCGTCATCTGCGCATCGCGGGCCAGCTTCAGCTCGCGCGGGGTGCAGAAGCAGGGATACACGAGCGCGAGCTGCTCCAGGCGCGCGAACTGCTCAGCGTAGAACTCGCTGCGGCGCGACTGCCGCAGCGGGAGGTCGTCGTGGCCGAGCCCGAGCCACGCCAGGTCGGCCAGCAGCGAATCGACGAAACGCTCCTGGCTGCGCTCGCGGTCGGTGTCCTCGATGCGCAGGAGGAAGCGACCGCCGTTCTTGTGCGCGTACAGGTAATTGAAGAGCGCGGTGCGTGCATTGCCGAGATGCAGCTCGCCGCTGGGGCTGGGCGCGAAGCGGGTGACGACGGAGTTGCCTGACATCCGTACAATCTTACGATGCCGGACCCGAATTATCTGTTCGTCTCCGACCTGCACCTGGACGCGGGGGCGCAGGACGCGCACAGCCTGTTCATGAAATTCCTCGCCAACGAGGCGCGCGCGGCCCGCGCGCTGTACGTGCTCGGCGACCTGTTCGAAGTCTGGGTCGGCGACGACGACCCCGAACCCTCGCGCGAGGAGATCTGCCGCGCCATGCTTGAGCTCACTCGCACCGGCGTCCCCTGCTACGTGATCCGCGGCAATCGCGATTTCCTGTTCAACACGGGCTTCGAGCAATGTACCGGCGCGACGCTCCTGCCCGACCCGGTGCTCGCGACGTTGTACGGCACGCGCGTGTTCGTGAGCCACGGCGACGTGCTGTGCACGGACGATCACGCCTACCAGGAACTGCGCAGCGTCGTCCGGGATCCGCACTGGCAGCATCTGTTCATGGCTCTGCCCCTGGCCGCCCGCCGCGCCCTCGCCGATCGCGCACGCGCCGGCAGCCGCGATCACACGATGCGCTCGTCATACAAGATCATGGATGTGAACGAAAGCGCGGTGGCGGCGGCGTTCCGAGTGTCGCAGACGCGCGTGATGATCCACGGGCACACGCATCGTCCGGGCATCTACCGGCACAGCGTGGATGGCGCGGAGGCCGTGCGCATCGTGCTCGGCGACTGGTACGAACAGGGCAGCTACCTGGTGTGGGGCGCCGAGGGCTACGAGCTGCGCTCACTCTAGCCCGCTAGATTTCCTCGGCCCTGTGGCAAGCCACCCGGCTGCCAGCCAGCTCGCGCAGTACCGGCACCTCCAGCGCGCAGCGCTCGATCGCGAACGGGCAGCGATTGCGGAACACACACCCCGATGGCGGATCGAATGGCGAGGCCGGCTCGCCGCGCAGCGTCGCGGTCTTGCGCGCCCGCGCGCGGCGTGGGTCGGCGATCGGCGCGGATTCGAGCAGCGCGCGCGTGTACGGATGGCGCGGCTGGCGGAACAGCAGGTCGATGGGGGCGGCTTCCATCACGCGGCCGAGATTGAGCACCAGCGCGCGCTCGCAGGCACGGCGCACGGCCGCGAGATCGTGCGCGATGAACAGCAGCGCGAGGTTCTGCTCGACGCGCAGCCCGTTGAGCAGCTCGAGCACCTGCGCGCGCAGCGTTACATCAAGCGCAGACAGCACCTCGTCGCACACCAGCAGCTTCGGGCCAGCAATCAGCGCGCGCGCGATGGCGACACGCTGGGCCTGGCCACCCGACAACTCGTGCGGGAAGCGCGCAAGGTGCTGCGCGCTGAGATCGACACGGGCCAGCATCGCGAGCACACGCCAGCGCCGCTCGGCGCGATCGAGCTGCGGTTCGAAGACGCGCAGCGGTTCACCGACGATGTGCTCGACGCGCATGCGCGGATCGAGCGACGCGGACGGATCCTGGAATATCATCTGTACCTGACGGCGCATCTGGCGCAGCGCCTGCGGCGAGAGCGCCGCGAGATTCTCACCCTGCAGGATTACTTCGCCCGAGGTGAGCGGAAGCAGTTGCAGGAGCGTGCGCGCAAGCGTGGACTTGCCGCTGCCAGACTCGCCCACCACGCCGACGCTCTGTCCTGCATCCATCTCGAGGCTCACGCCTTGCAGGGCCTGTAACTCGACCGGCGGCGCGAACAGGCCTTCGCCGCGCGCATCGAAACTCACCACGAGATTGCGTGCCTGGAGCAGCACGCTCATGGCAGCACGTCCTCGGCAGTGAGTTCGAACGCACGCGTTGCGCGCAGCAGCTCGGCGGTGTACGGCTCGCGCGGTGCATCGAACAACTCCTGCACGCCGGCCTCTTCGATGACCTGACCGTGCTGCATGACCAGCACGCGATCAGCCGTCTCCGCGACGACCCCGAAGTCGTGCGTGACCAGGACAATCGCAGTGCCGAGGCGTTCACGCAGCTCGCGCAGCAGCGCAAGGATCTGCGCCTGTACCGTCACGTCCAGCGCCGTGGTGGGCTCGTCGGCAAGCAGCACCTGCGGCTCGCACAACAGCGCCATCGCGATCATGACTCGCTGGCGCATGCCGCCGGAAAGCTCGTGCGGAAACTGCTGCAGGCGATGGCGTGGCTCGTTGATGTGCACGGCTTCGAGCAGTTCCTGTGCACGCCGCCGCGCCGCGCTGCCGCGCATACGCCGGTGTGCCGCCAGCACCTCGGTGAGCTGCGTGCCGATGCGCAGGTAAGGATTCAGGGCCGTCATCGGATCCTGGAAGATCATCGCAAGGCGCTCCCCACGCAGCGCGCGCAGGCGCGATTCGTGCATCCCGATGAGTTCCTCGCCGCGGAAGCGCGCACTGCCGGTGACCTGGGCGCCGCGCTCGTTCAGCCCGAGCAGGCTGAGCATGAGCTGAGTCTTGCCCGAGCCCGATTCACCGACGATGCCGAGGATTTCACCGGTGGCCAGCGTGAAGCTGACGTGGCGCACCGCCATTGTCTTCGGGGCACCGGGATGCTGCACGCAGAGCCCGCGCACCCACAGCAACGGCTCTTCATTCTCCGGTTCGTTCATGAACCCCCCCGCCGGGGATCGAGCACGTCACGCAGTGCATCGCCCAGGAAATTGAGGCAGTACACGATCAGCGCGAGCAGGAACGCGGGTGCGATCAACAGGACGGGAAACGACTGCATCTGCGAGGCACCATCCGCGATCAGCACGCCGAGCGAAGTGAGCGGCGCCTGCGCGCCGAGCCCGAGAAAGCTGAGGAAGGCCTCGAACAGGATCACCGTCGGGATCGTCAGCGTGAGATAGATCATCACGATGCCGAGCAGGTTGGGAATCAGGTGCCGGCGCACGATGGCCGAGGTGCCGAGCCCGGCGACTCGCGCTGCCTGGATGAACTCGCGCGTCTTGAGCGACAGCGTCTGACCACGCACGATGCGCGCGATGTCGAGCCACGAGACCGCGCCGATGGCAACGAAGATCAGCACCAGATCGCGCCCGAACAGCACCGTGAGCACGATGACGAACGGGATGAACGGCAGCGAATACAGCACATCCACTACCCGCATCATGATGGAGTCGGTCCAGCCGCCGAGGTAGCCGGCGAGCGTGCCCCACACAACGCCGATCGCGAGACTGACGAGGCTCGCCAGAATCCCCACCAGCAGTGATATGCGGCAGCCCCACATGATGCGCACCAGCAGGTCGCGACCGAGATCGTCCGTACCCAGCAGATGTCCGCTGGTTAAGCTGGGCGGCTGATCGATCTGCGTCCAGTAAGGGGTGTAGTAGTCGTACGGGGAGATCATCGGCACGACTATCGCGCCGATCACGATCAGCGCCAGCACGATGAGACTGGTCATCCCGGCGCGATGTGCGCGAAGGCGTTGCCAGAGGCCGCCGTTCATGGATACCGTACACGTGGATCGAGCCACGCGTAACACAGGTCTGCCAGCAGGTTGAAGGCGACGATCAGCGCCCCGTACAGGATCGTCACGCCCATCACGAGCGTGTAGTCGCGATTGAACGCGCCGTCGACGAAGTAGCGGCCGATGCCGGGCAGGCCGAAAGTGGTCTCGATCACGATCGAGCCGGTGATGATACCCACAGCCGCGGGACCGAGGAAGGATACCAGCGGCAGCAAAGCGGGCTTGAGCATGTGCCGCAGCAATATCACGTGCATCGGCAGTCCCTTAGCCCGCGCGGTGCGCACGAAGGGACTGCGCAGCACTTCCAGCAGACCTCCGCGCGTGAGACGCGCGACATAGGCGACGTAGGGTGCGGCAAGCGCGAGCACAGGCAGCACCAGATAGCGGGGCTGACCATTGCCCCAATCCCCGGCCGGCAGCCAGCGCAGCGTCACGGCGAACACGAGGATCAGCAGCGGCGCAAGCACGTACACCGGCAGCGAGATTCCGACCATCGCTGTGCCCATGCTGATGTGATCCCAGCGCGTGCCCTGGCGCAGCGCCGCGATCGCGCCGAGCGGCAGCCCCACGAGCATCGCGACGAGCAGCGCGAGACCGCCGAGAGCGAGATCCACAGGCAGACCCTGTGCGATGAGTTCGTTGACGCGCGTGCCGTGATACTGGAACGACGGGCCGAAATCCCCGTGCGCGAGATCGCTGAGATAGCGCCAGTACTGTTTGTACAGCGGCTCGTCGAGATGGTAGGCCTGCTCGAGACTCGCGCGGATCTCCGGCAGCACGGTCTTGTCCGAATCGAACGGACCACCGGGCGCGGCGTGCAGCAGCACGAACGCAAGCGTCGCGATCACCAGCAGCGTGGGGATCGCACCGAGGATGCGGCGCAAGGTATAGCGCAGCATCAGCGCTCCCCGTCCGTGGCGTGCGCGAGCAGCGTGAGGTCGCGGGTGAGGTGCCGGTCGAGCGCGTTCGCCTGCCAGCCGCGCACGTACGGCTTCAGCAGGTGGCGGCTTGTGTAGTAGTAGATCGGCACGAACGGCGCATCCTCGTTGAGCAGCGCCTCCGCCCGACCGAACGTGCGCGCACGCGCTTGCGGATCGAGCATGCCTTCGGCTTCGTTCACCAGCCTGTCGTAATCCGCGTTCAGGTAACCACCGAAGTTCTGCCCATTGCCCGCGCGGAACAGGCCGACGAAGGTCAGTGGATCAGGATAATCACCGAGCCATGAATACCAGTAGAAGCGATGCAGGCCAAGGCGCCGGTTCTGCTGCAACACACGCCACTCTTCGTTATAGATCTGCACCTCGGCACCGAGATTCATGCGCCACATAGCCGCCAGTGCCTCCATCATTCGGCGCACGTCAGGGCTACTCGTGGGATACACCAGCTCGACGCGCAGCGGTCGCTGCTTCGAGTAGCCCGCCTCCTGATACAGTTTCTGCGCGGCGGCGTGACGCTCGGCGCGCGGCAGGCGCGCCCAGTCCGGCAGCACGGGCGTGTAACCCGGCAGGGGCGGCACGAGGTTGTAGGCCGGCAGATACACATCCTTCAGCACGTAGCGCGCGAGGATGTCGCGATCGATCGCCATCGTCATGGCCAGACGCAGTGGCTTGCGATCAAACGGCGGCTTCACCACATCCATCGCGAACATCATGGTGCCGAGGAACGGGGCGACCACGAGCTGAGTGCCGAGCCGTTTGCGCAACCACGCCACGTCCTCCGCTGCGACGCTGTCGGTGACATCGACACCGCCTGCAATGAAGCGCGAACTCGCCGCGGCGCGATCGCCGATTGGGAAATACGTGACCTTCGTGATGCCCACAGCCTGCGCATCCCAGTACGCTTCGTTCTTTACCAGCGTGATCGAGCCGCCGACGCGATAGTCGCGCAGCGTGAAGGCGCCGTTGCTGACGAGCTTGCCGGGGCGCGTCCACTGTTCGCCGCCGGTCTCCACGGCATTGCGCTGCACGGGATAGAAATACGGCGTAGTGACCAACGAAGCGAAGTAGGCGGTAGATTCCTCGAGGCTCACCTCGAGCGTGAGCGCATCCACAGCGCGTACGCCGAGCTGATCGGACGCAAGCTTGCCCGCGGTCACCTGCGTCGCGTTCACAAGCGGCAGGAATCCCTGTGCGTTGGGCGAGCCTGTGCGCGGATCGGCGGTGCGGCGCCATGCGTACACGAAATCCTCCGCGGTCACGGGCGCGCCGTCTGACCAGCGCGCATCCTCGCGCAGATGGAACACCCAGCGTTTGCCGTCCTCGCTGGTTTCCCAGCGCCGGGCAACCGCGGGCACGACGCCCCCTTGCGGATCCAGGCGCAGCAGACCCTCGAACAAGTCATCGAGCACGCGCTGCGCGGATTGATCCTCGCTGAGGGCGGGATCGAGCGTGCGCGGGAACTGGTCGATGTGCCGGCGCAACTCCTGCACCACGGCGGGCTGATCGAGCACGCGATATTCGGGGACTGCGACCGGGGGCTTGCGCTCACCACATCCCGCGACGGCCAGCGTTGCGCACAGGAGCGCAGCGTAGCGCCGCATCAGGCTGCCGCCGGCAGGCCGGAGTGGAACCGGAAATGCTCGTCCGGGCTCGTCGCAAGATTCGCCTCGATGAGGGCGAGCTCGGCGAGCCGTCGGTGCATGGTTGCAGCATCCTGCCCTGCCGCGTGCGCGGCGCGCAGCGCGAGTTCGGTGTACAGCTCATGATGGCGACGTTCGGCGCGCGCCAGATCCGCATAGAACCCGCTCACCGGTTCGGGTAGCAGCGGCGCGAGCAGCTCGAAGCGCTCGCAGGAACGTGCCTCGATGAGCGCGCTCGTAAGCAGCAGATCCACCTTGCGCTGCGGCTCGTGCGTCGTGAGCTGCGCGCGTAGTTGCGACGCGTAGCGGCCGGGCTTCTGCCGTCCGCCCGTCACGCCGCAGCGTTCCATCAGTCGCGACACCTGCTCGAAGTGCCGAAGCTCCTCACGCGCGAGTCGCGCGAGCGAGAGCGACAACTCTCGATCCTCGGGATAGGCGAACAGCAATGCGATGGCGGTGGACGCTGCTTTCTTCTCGCAGGCAGCGTGATCGACCAGCAGTTCTCGCCAGCGCTGCGCGGCGGCCTGCACCCACTGTGCAGGCGTCGGTGCGGCCAGGATCATGCCGCGACGCCGCTGCTGCGCGCGATCGCCTCGGCGATGGCTGCTTCGACCTCTGCCGCGTTGGCGTAGCGCTGGTGCGGCTCCTTCGCGAGCAGACGATCCACCAGCGGCTGCAGTTCGGCGCTGCTGGCGGGCAGGCGCGGGATCGGCGAGTTGCGATGTTTGTAGATGATCGCCATCGGGTTGGCGTCGGTGTACGGTTTTTCGCCCGCGAGCATCTCGTAAAGGATGATGCCGAGGCTGTAGATGTCGGTGCGCGCATCGACATCCTGGCCATGACCCTGCTCGGGGCTCATGTAGTGCGGTGTGCCGAAGATCAGACCCGGATCGGTGATCTCGAACTCCAGCGAGATGTGCTTCGCCAGGCCGAAATCGCTGAGCGCGATGCGCCCGTTGCCACGCATCAGCACGTTGCCGGGCTTCAGGTCCCGGTGCAATGCGCCGGCACCGTGCAGCGCCGACAGCGCGCGCGCGATCTGCAGCGAATAGCCCAGCGCTTCGTCGGCTGACAAGCCCAGGCGCATGCGCCGGCGCAGGTCGCCCTCGGGAAAATATTCCATTGCGAGATAGGCGTGATCATCCGCCACGCCGAGTTCGTAGCAGCGCACGAGATTCGAGTGATGCAGGCGTCGGGCGATCTCGTATTCCTGCAGGAAGCGTTCGAAGGATTGATCCACGCCGGATTCGTCGCGCATCGACGGCGTGACCTTCACGACGATCAGCGCGCCCGCCTTCTCGCTCTCGGCAAGGAACAGCTGCGAAACCGAGCCGCCGGCGAGCCGGCGGATGCAACGGTAGCCCGGGATGCGCACGGCGCCGAAGCGCCGTGACTGCGTGGCAGCGTCCGAGACGCGCCAATCAGCCATGGCGCGCTGCTGGGTACGCGCGGCCTCACGCAACAGTTCCATGAAATCGCGGTGTTCGAGACGCTGCTTGCCCAGCACGCCGAATGCGCCGAACACGCGCGCGCGGCGCGCGTCGTGATCATCGACACGATCGGCGAGAAAAACGATGGGCGCAAAACCGGGACGTGCCGCGAGATCCTGCAGCCAGGCAAGCCCTTCGCCACCGGGCCAGGCGTGATCGAGCAGCACTGCATCGAATCCCTGCGCGAGGAACTCCGGCGGCAATGGCCCGCGCGAGACGGGGTTGTAACTGACGAACTCCGCCGCAGCCCACTCGCAGCTCACGTGATGCCGGATCAATGCCCTGAAGCGGGCATCGTGTTCGATGAGCAGTAGCCGCATCGACGAAGCCTATGGCCGGTTGACGACCCTGAGTGAGCCCGTGTC
>JBDSRN010000086.1:0-26312 GCA_039929265.1 Steroidobacteraceae bacterium
GCGTGCGTACAGCGACAGCGCTGTATCCAGCGCCCAGCGCAGACCGATCGCGTCATAGTCGTTGAACACGATGCCGGTACCTTTGGTGTGCTGCGTATCGAAGTGCTGTACGGAGTCCGCAAGACCCCCGGTGCGACGCACGATCGGAATGGTTCCGTAGCGCAGGCTGTACATCTGGTTCAGGCCGCAGGGCTCGTACTGCGAAGGCATGAGGAACATGTCGCTCGCGCCCACGATCCAGTGCGCGAGCTCGTCGCTGTAGCCGCGGTGGAACGCCACCCGCGAGGGATGCAGCGCGCTGAGCTTGCCAAAGAAAGTCTCGTAGCGCGCCTCGCCGGTGCCGAGGACGACGAGGCTCGCGGCGCTTGCGTCGAGCACCGCGGGCAACACCTCCATCACCAGATCGAATCCTTTCTGCACGGCGAGCCGACTGACGATGCCGATGAGCGGCGTGCGCTCGCCGCCGTGAAGCTGCAGCCGCTTGAGCAACTGCTGCTTGAGCGTCGCCTTCACGCCGAGCTGCGCGGCGTTGTAGTGCAGCGGAAGATATCTGTCGTTGCGCGGATCCCATTCGTCGTAGTCGACCCCGTTGAGAATGCCGCTCAGGGACGCGGCGCGTGTGCGTAGCGCCGCCTGCATGCCCATGCCGTACGCATCTGTCTGGATCTCCGCGGCATACGTCGGACTCACGGTGTTGATGTGATCGGCATGCAGGATGCCGTGCTTCAGCGCATTGATCTGCCCGTAGGCGTCGGGTGGCTCGAGCATGCTCGTCTGCGTGAGCAGGCCTACGTCGGCAGACGCTGCGGCGGGAAAACCGCCCTGGTAGCCGATGTTGTGGATGGTGAACACGCTGCGCGTCTTCCTGAACAACTCGTCCCACGCGTACACCGTTTTCAGCAGCAATGGCCCGAACGCGGTGTGCCAGTCGTTGCAATGCAGGATGTGCGGTGCGAAACCCATGCGTTGGCAGCACAGGATCGCGGCGTGCGTCAGCACGAGAAAACGCAGGTGATCATCGCGATCATCCGTGTACAGCGTCGCGCGCGCGTACAGCGCGGGGCAGTCGATGAGGTAGATGAAATTCTCGCTGCCGGGCAGTCGCAGCGTCAGCACCGAGAACACGATCTTGTGCGTGCCCAGGGTGAGCGGGATGTTGTGCAGGAACTCGACCGGATAGATCGCATGCGCGGTGCGATCGATCTGCGCGTAGCAGGGCATGAACACGCGGATGTCGTGTCCGCCGGCGTGCAGGTACTTGCCCAGCGCGCCGGCGACGTCGGCAAGGCCGCCTGTCTTTGCCAGCGGCGCCACTTCCGAGGCGATGAAACAGATCCGCATCGACATCCAATCCTGTGTGAGCTGGCGGTGCTGGTGGTAACGGTATCATCCGGTCATGCGCAAACTGATGATAGCCATCACCTTGGTGCTCCTGCTGCTCACCTCCAGTGCGGTAGGCCTGCTGGCGGCGGACTGGCCGTTCTGGCAGCGCGCGTGGGCGTGGCATCAGCAGACGTGGCCGGATGCGATGCCGGGCGCACGCATCGAGATTGCCGGTGCGCCGGAGGTGCCATGGCCCTTCCCGCCGACCGGGACGGAGGCCGGCGACCCAATACTGCTGCGCGCCGCCGCCGGAGCGGGTCAGCACGAAGCGTTGCTCGTGCTGGACGGCGAGCGCCTGCTGTTCGAGCAGTACGGGCCAGGCGTGGATGCGGCCACACGGCTTTCTAGCCGCGAGCTCGCGAGTGTGCTGCCGGCGTTACTGTATGGCATCGCCCTGGCGGCGGGCACCGTGCCTGGGCTCGATTCGCCGGTGCGGAGCGTGCTCACCGAATGGCGCGACGACCCGCGCGGCAACATGACGCCGCGGCAATTGTTGTGGAACCTGAGCGGGCTCGAGTCACCTGCGCTGGTGCCGTGGAATCCGCTGCATCGCCGGGCGCGGCTGGCATCGGGCCCGGACTTCGCGCGCGCCGCGCTGGATTTCCGGCTGGTGTATCCGGCCGGCAGCCATTTCGAACCCTCGCCCGCGAACCCGCAGCTCATGGGTCTTTTGCTGGAACGCGCCGCCGGCATGCCGTTCGCGCAGTACCTGCAGACGCGGCTATGGCAGCCGCTCGGGGCCGGCCCGGCCAGCGCGATGGCAGATCGCACTACCGGTCGGATGGCCCTGCATTGCTGCTTCGACGCGAGCGCGCGGGACTGGCTGCGCGTGGGCGCGTTGCTTGCGAACGGCGGCGAGGTGGCGACCGGGAAAAGACGCGTCCGTGTGTTGCCCCCGACGTGGCTGGAACAGATGAGCACCGCCGCTGCGGTGAATCCGGGCTATGGGCTTGGGTTGGAAGTGGCACGGACCCGCTCCGGCGCGCGACTGTTGCATCTCGGCGGGTCGGGACGCGATCTGTGGATTGTTCCGGAAAAGCGCTTGGTCGTGCTGCACTTCCGCAGGGCGGCGCAACCCCCGGACGGTGCGTTTCAGGCTGCATTGCAGGCAATGTGAAGAAACTATGAAAGCAGGCATTTGAGCCTGCCCGGGCCAGTGGTCGACCTTCCTTTTGCCGCAGCCCCGATGCGATACTGAAAAGCTCACTTCGCCAGCCACTTCGGATTAGTACGGTCATGGCCGACTCGCGCTCCATCGTGACCCGCATCAGCATGGTTGTCGCCCTCGTCAGCCTCGGCTGGGCGATCTACGCGTCCAAGCATCAGACCAATGGCGGAGGATTCGCGCCGCCCGCCGGTGGTGGTGCGGTTGCGGGCGCTCGTCCGGCCGGACCAGGTGGCGGTGCGCCCGGTGCTCGTCCGTCCGGTGCCGGCGCGATCGCCGTCATCACGTCCGTGGCACGCTCTGAAACGCTCGATGTCGGCATCGAGGCGCTGGGTACGGCGAAGGCCAACGAAGCCGTCGACATCACCTCCAAGATCTCCAACATCGTCACCGCGATCCACTTCCGCGATGGCGAGCAGGTGAAGGCGGGCCAGGTTCTGGTCGAGCTGGACGCGGCGCAGGCCACCGCGGATCTCGCCGCGGCGACCGCCGATTTCACCGACAGCGTCAGCCAGTTCAACCGCAGTCGCGAGCTCGTCGCGACGCAGGCGTTGTCGAAGGCGCAGTTCGAGCAGCTCGAATCGGCGATGAAGGCCAACCAGGCACGCGTCGCCGCGGCCAAGGCGAAATTCAACGACACGTACATCCGCGCACCGTTCAGCGGTCGCGTGGGTCTGCGACGCGTCAGCCTGGGCACGCTCATCAGCCCCGGTACGGTCATCGCCACGCTCGACGACACCAGCGTCATCAAGGTCGATTTCGCCGTGCCCGACGTGTTCGTCGGCTCGCTGCGCGATGGCCTTACCGTGACGGCGAGCACTACGGCGATCGCGGGGCGAATGTTCGAGGGGCGCGTCACCAGCGTCGACTCACGCATCGATCCGAGCACGCGTTCGGTCATGGTCCGCGCCGTCCTGCCGAATCGCGACGCGCAGTTGCGCCCGGGCATGTTCCTCACGGTCTCGCTCGCGAAGGACAGGCGCGAGGCGCTGGTAATTCCCGAAGAGGCCCTGGTGCCGGAGCAGAGCAAGCAGTTCGTGTATGTCGTGCAGGACGGCAAGGCCAGGAAGCGCGAAGTGCAGATCGGCCTGCGTCAGCCTGGTCGCGTCGAGGTGTCGGCGGGCCTGACGGTGGGCGAGATCATCGTCACAGAGGGTACGCAGAAGATTCGTGAAGGCAGCACCGTGCGCGAGCTGCAGGCCGCGGCCGGCCCGGTGGTCAAGGCAACGACATGACCATCTCGGATCTCTCGATCCGCAGACCGGTGTTCGCCACCGTGCTGTCGCTGCTGCTGCTGATCCTGGGCGTGATGGCCGCGCTGCGCCTGCCGATCCGCGAGTATCCGGACGTCAGCGCTCCCGTCGTGAACGTGTTTACCAGCTATCGCGGCGCATCCGCGTCCGTCATCGAGGCGCGCATCACGCAGGTGCTGGAGAACGAGATCGCCGGCATCGAGGGCATCGACAAGCTCAACTCCTCCAGCCGTGACGAATCTTCCATCCTCAACATCGAGTTCACGCCAGAACGTGACATGGAGTCCGCGGCCAACGACGTGCGCGATCGCGTCTCACGCGTGCTAAGCCGCCTGCCGGAAGAAGCCAATCCGCCGCAGATCAGCAAGGTCAGCGACAGCGCGGATCCGGTGATGATCATCATCCTGAGCAGTCCGACGCTCCATCCTCTCGAACTCACTGACTACGCCCAGCGCTACCTGGTCGATCGCTTTGCCTCGGTACCGGGTGTCGCGACCGTGCGCATGGGCGGCGCGCGGCGCTATGCGATGCGCGTTTGGCTCGATCGCGGCGGGCTCGCCGCGCGCCAGATCACTGTCGGCGACGTCGAAGCCGCGCTGCGCGCCGAGAACGTTGAGTTGCCAGCGGGCCGCATCGAATCGGCCGAGCGCGAGTTCACCCTGCGCACTGACACGTCGATGACCAACGAGTCGGATTTCCGCGCGCTGGTCGTGGGTCGCGGCGCGGATGGCTATCTCGTGCGGCTGGGGGAAGTCGCCCGGGTCGAAATCGCCGCCGAGGACCAGCGCAGCTATGCGCGAGTCAACGGCGCGCCTGCCATTTTCCTGCCGATCGTTGCGCAATCCACTGCGAATATCCTGGAAGTCTCGAAGGGCATCAAGCAAGAGCTCGCGCGCATCCAGCCGACGCTGCCCAAGGACATGGCGCTTGAGATCAACTTGGACAATTCCATCTTCATTCTGGAGTCGATGAAGAAGGTGCTGCACGCGCTCGCCGAGACCCTGGTGGTCGTGCTCGTGGTGATCTTCCTGTTCCTCGGCAGCATGCGCGCCACGCTCATTCCCGCGGTCACGATTCCAGTCTCGCTGTTCGCCGCCGCCACCGTGATGACGGCGCTGGGCTACTCCGTCAATACACTCACGCTGCTCGGCGCAGTGCTTGCCATCGGTCTGGTGGTCGACGATGCGATCGTCGTGCTCGAGAACATCGTGAGGCGAATCGAGCAGGGTGAGCCTGCGCTGCTCGGGGCGATCAACGGCAGCCGCGAAATCGGCTTCGCGGTAGTCGCCACGACAATGGTGCTCGTGGCGGTGTTCCTGCCCATTTCCTATCTGCAGGGCAACGTCGGACGCATGTTCAGCGAGTTCGGAATAACCGTGGCCGCCGCCGTGGTGTTCTCCGCTCTGGTAGCGCTGACGCTCACACCGATGATGACCTCGAAGCTGTTCGGAGCGGGTATCGAGCGCGGGCGCTTTGCCACCTTCGTGGACGACCTGTTCCAGCGCTTCGCCCTCGGCTACGAGGCCAGGCTGCGCTACGTGCTGGTCGGTCGCCGGCCCATCATCGTGCTGTCGGCCGCGGGTGTGTCGGCTGCCGCGGTGATCTGCCTGATGGTGATCGGCTGGCCGATCAAGGGACTCAAGCTGCCGCAGGAATTCATTCCGGCGGAGGACCGCGCTGCTATCCAGATCCAGATCAGCGCCCCGGAAGGCTCGAGTCTCGCCTACACCGACCGGCAGATCCGTCGCGTCGCGGACATCGCGCGCGACGAAGTAAAGCGCGGCAACGCGCTGGGCGTGAACGAGCGTACGGGCTCGTTCGGTCGGGGCGACGTCAGCTCGGGACAGATCTTCATGCCGCTCTCGCTGTGGGACAAGCGCGAGGAGAGCGCAGAGCAGATCGTACAGCGCCTGCGCGTGCGCACGGCCGACGTGCCTGGCGTGCGCGTGAACCCGATCGCGCCACGCGGCAACTTCGGCGGCTACGGCAAGCCAGTGCAGATAGTGCTGCAGGGTTCCGAATACAGCGAGCTCGTCGCTCTGGCGGACAAGATCATCGACAAGGCGCAGCAGAATCCGCGCCTGTTCAACGTCGAATCCGATTACCTGGAGCGCAAGCCGCAGTTCGCCCTCAGCATTGATCGCAACAAGGCAGCAGACCTGGGTGTGTCGCTCAGCAATGTGGGTCGGGTGCTTGAGACCATGCTCGGCTCGCGCGTGGTCACCACCTTCCCGCGAGGCGGCGATGAATACAATGTGATTCTGCAGGCGCGCGAGGAACAGCGCGCGTCGGTCAGCGATCTCGACAACATCTACGTGCGCTCGGATTCCTCGCGCTCGCTGATCCCGCTCGCCAGCCTCGTGCGTATCGAAGAGCAGGCGGGTGCGATCGAATTGAGGCGCTTCAATCGCCTGCGCTCCGTGACAGTGGCGGCGAATCTCGCGGCAGGTTATTCGCTCGGCGATGCGCTCGAGTTCATGGACGGGGTCATCAAGGAGGTTGCGCCGAACGGGGCGCAGGTGGACTACAACGGTGAATCGCGCGAGCTCAAGCGCTCGGCGAGCGGCCTGTATCTCACCTTCGGTTTCGCGCTGCTCATCGTGTACCTCGTGCTCGCTGCGCAGTTCGAAAGCTTCGTGCATCCGCTCGTGATCCTGGCAGCGGTGCCCATGGCGCTGACCGGCGCGATATTCGGTCTATGGCTGTTCGGTTCGACCATCAACGTGTTCAGCCAGATCGGCGCGGTGATGCTGATCGGGATCGCGAGCAAGAACGGCATCCTGATCGTCGAGTTCGCGAATCAGCTACGCGATCGCGGCGAGGAGTTCCTCGAGGCCATCATTCACTCTTCACGGGTGCGTCTGCGCCCCGTGTTGATGACCAGTCTGGCGACCGCCGCCGGCGCGATGCCTCTGATGATGGCCTCTGGCGCGGGTGCCGAGAGCCGTCAGTCGATCGGCGCGACCGTGTTCTTCGGCGCCACCACCGCCGTTGCGCTCACGCTGTTCGTGGTGCCCACGCTGTACGTACTCATCGCCCGCAATACGCGCTCGCCTCAGTACGTGACGCGGCTCATCGAGAAGCTCAAGTCGGTGCGCTCAAAAGAGGCGCTCGAGCCCGTGATTCCCCACTAAGGCGTTCCTGTCGGCCGCCGCCACGGTCGACCTTCCTGCTGTCCTATGGCTGCAACGGCCTCCCGCGGCCAACATGGCCGCGGACTGACAACAGGAGAGACCAATGCGTTCGAACAATTACAAGATGACGACGATGCTGACTGCCGGGGTGGCCGCTCTCGTGCTTGGCCTGTCGGCCTGCGAGAAGAAGGGGCCCATCGAACAGGCCGGCGAAGAGGTCGACGAGGCCGTGAGCACGCTCAAGAATGGCGGCAAGGAAACTACGGCCGACAAGTTGGATGACGCTGGCGACAAGGTCTCTGATGCGGCCAGCGAAGCCAAGGATGCGGTGACAGGCAAATAGCCTGTCAATCGCCCGAAGCGCGCTTAGCCGATTGTTTTATATCGGTATTCCGCTTGCTCTGACGGGGCGGAGTGAAGGCGGCTGATAGACTGGGCCGCCTTTCCGCCCCCGTTTCTACCATGTCCGCCACGCCCTACAAACAGCTCGAACTGGAGTGGCAGCGCCTGCACGCGTTCCGCGGCGCGCTGTCGCTGCTGCGCTGGGATGCTGCAGTGATGATGCCGCGGGGCAGTGCCGACGTGCGCGGCGAGCAGATCGCGGCTATCGAGACAGAACATCACGCATTGCTGACCACGCCGCGCGTCTCGCGCCTGCTCGATCGCGCACAGGCCGGCGCGAGCGCGCTGGATGACTGGCAGCTCGCGAACCTGCGCGAAATGCGCCGCCAGCGTGACCACGCCATCGCGACACCGGCGTCCCTTATCTCGCGTCTGGCCAGGGCAACCGCCATTGCGGAGCAGCGCTGGATCGAAGCGCGCCAGAAAGGCGACTTCCAGATCTTCGCCCCGCACCTCGCCGAAGTGCTGGCGCTGGTCCAGGACAAGGCAGCGCTGCTCGGGCAGGCATTGAGCCTCGCGCCGTACGACGCACTGATGGATGAATACAGCGCGGGCGTCACCACCGGGGACATCGACAGCGTGTTCAAGTCGCTGTCGCGTCGCCTGCCGTCGCTGATCCGCGAGGTCATCGAACAGCAGAAACTGAATCCCGCGCTGCCTGTCACGGGCAAGTTTCCCTCCGGCAAGCAACGCGCACTCATTACCGAAGTCATGAAGGCAATGGGTTTTCCGTTCGATCGCGGCAGGCTCGACGAGAGCGAGCATCCCTTCACCGAGGGCGTGGCGGGTGACATCCGGGTTACCACGCGACTGTTTGCCTCGGAACCGTTCCGCGGCTTACTCGCGGCGATGCACGAGACCGGTCATGCCATGTATGACCTCGGTGTGCCGCGCCAATGGTCCAATCAGCCGGTCGGTCGTGATCGCGGCATGGCGATGGAAGAGAGCCAGTCGTTGCTGATGGAGATGATCGTGTGCCGCAGCAGGGGCTTCGTGCGCTATCTGCGACCGCTGTTGGAGAAGCACTTCACCATCAGCGGCCCCGAATGGGAAGAAGACAATCTATATCGGCTGCTCACGCAGGTGCAGCGTCACCCGGTGCGCGTGGATGCGGACGAGCTCACCTATCCCCTGCACATCATGTTGCGCTACGAGCTGGAGAAGAAGCTGCTCGGCGGCACGCTTGCCGTGCGCGATCTGCCCGATGCCTGGAACGCTGGCATGGAACAGCGCATTGGCTGTCGCCCGGTGAACGATGGCGAAGGCTGCCTGCAGGACATCCACTGGGCACTGGGCTCGTTCGGCTATTTCCCTTCCTACGCGCTCGGCGCCGTGATCGCCGCGCAGCTGTACGACGCGCTGCGTTCGGCCATGCCGGACATCGACGCGCAGTTCGCGCGCGGCGATTTCACCGGCCTGTTCGGGTGGCTGAAGGAACACGTGCACGGCAAGGGCGCGAAGCTGCCACTGCAGGAACTGATGCAACTCGCCACGGGCAAGACGCTGTCGGCGCAACCGTCGCTGCGCTATCTCGAGTCCAAGTATCTCCGGCTAGCCGGCTGACGCATCGCTAGAATGCGCACATGAACGCGGTGCACACGCAGCCCTCCGGCACGCACAAGAAGCTCGCGGCGCATCTGCGCGGACTCACCGGCAAGGCCATTGCCGATTACGGGATGATCGCCGCAGGCGACAAGGTGATGGTGTGCCTGTCCGGTGGCAAGGATTCGTACACGCTGCTCGACATGCTGCTGTCGCTGCAGCGCTCCGCGCCGATCGAATTCTCGCTGCTCGCGGTGAATCTCGACCAGAAGCAGCCGGGATTTCCGCCGCAGGTGCTGCCTGACTATCTCGAGGCGCTCGGGGTCACGTACCAGATCATCGAGCAGGACACGTACAGTGTGGTGAAGCGCGTGATCCCCGAGGGCAAGACCATGTGCGGTCTGTGCTCGCGCCTTCGGCGCGGCGCGCTGTATCGCTTCGCCGGTGAGAATGGCGTCACCAAGATCGCACTCGGACATCATCGCGACGACATAGTCGAGACGCTGTTCCTCAATCTGTTTTTCGGCGGGCGCATGAAGGCGATGGCGCCGAAGTTGCTGAGCGAGGATGCGCGCCACATCGTGATCCGTCCGCTCGCGTATGTCCCTGAGCGCGAGATCGAGCGATACGCGCGCGCGCGGGATTTCCCGCTGATTCCCTGCACACTGTGCGGCTCGCAGGACAACATGCAGCGCGTGGCTATCAAGCAGATGCTCGCGGACTGGGAGAAAAAATTTCCTGGCCGCACCGAGACTATTTTCTCCGCGTTGCGCAGCGTCGATACCGCGACCCTCGCCGATGCGGACCTGTTCGACTTCGTCGGTCTCGAGGAACTGCGTCGCTCGCAATGAAGCGACCTTTGCCGAACACCTACTGGGTGCAGCCCGGCATCTGGCTCGCGGGTGAATATCCCGGTGGCGAGGATCCAAAGGACACCCGTGAGCGCCTCGCGCGCTTCGCCGAGGCGGGGATCGACTGTTTCATCGATCTCACCGAAACCGGTGAGCGCATCGCCTATGCGCCGCTGCTGCCGAAGGGCACGCAGTACCACAACGTTCCACTACCCGATCATTCCGTGCCGCACGATCGCGCGCAGATGCGCGTGGTGCTGGATGCCATCGATCGCGCGCTCGCCGACGGGCGTCATCTGTACGTGCACTGTCGCGCGGGCATCGGGCGCACGGGCATGTCTGTTGCCTGTTCGTTGGTCGCGCAGGGGATGAGTGGCGAGAACGCCCTGAAGTACCTCAACGAACTCTGGCAGGCGAACGCGCGCGCGAAGCGCTGGCCACGCGTACCGGAGACCGAAGCTCAGGCCGAGTACGTGCGCCAGTGGGGCAACCCGGCCGATTCGTCGGCCGAGGGCGACTTCGACAGCGCGACGCTCTCGGCGGCACGCAAGGTACGCGAGCGATTCCAGGGCGCCCTCATCGGGCTGGCAGTGGGCGATGCGCTGGCGGCCGCAACGCAGTACCGCAAGCCCGGCACCTTCGCGCCCGTCGGCGACCTGCTGGGCGGCGGTCCGTTCGACCTGCCTCGCGGCGGCTGGAGCGACGACACCGCAATGGCATTGTGTCTCGCGGAGAGCCTCATCGAGATGGGCCGCCCGGACCTGCGTGACCAGCTCGAGCGCTACCAGCGCTGGCAGCGCGAGGGGCATCTGTCGGCGACGGGCGAATGCCTGGGGATCACGACTGCTGTGGCACGATCGGTAGCGCTGGCCGGATGGCGCCGCAATACGGCTCCGGGGTCACACGATCCGGCGCAGCTCGACAAGGAGCCGCTGTCCCGGCTAGCCCCGGCAGTCATGTTCCACCTCGACGACCTCCATCTCGCGATGGAGGCTGCTGCCGACGCCGCCCGCGCCTCCAACCAGGCGCCGATCGTGCTGGACGCCTGCCGTCTGTTCGCAGCGCTGCTGCACGCTGCGCTGACCGGGCGCGCCAGGACTGCAATTCTGCAGGCCGGGATCGCCTCGGGCCGCGTGTTCCGACCGGAGGTCGCGAAACTGGCAGCGGCTCTGCCGCAGCTTGCGGCGCCGCCGCGCGCCGCGATTGGCGTTCTCGATGCGCTCGGCGCGGCACTCTGGGCATTTGCTGTCAGTCGCGATTTCCGCGATGGCGCGCTGAAGGCCGTGAATCTGGGCGGCGACTCGGATGTCGTGGGAGCCGTGTACGGCGCGCTCGCCGGTGCGCACTACGGCGTCAGCGCGATTCCGGCCAGCTGGCGCAACGCTCTCCTGCAGGCCGGCCTGATCGCGGATTTTGCCGATCGGCTGCTGGGGCATGCGCTGCAAGGGCTGGGCGACAGCGACACCCGAACCTCATAAACTTTGCTCATGCCTGCTGCCCGTTCATCCACACGCCGCCACGCCTGGACGCGCCTGCCGGATGACGAACTCCTCAAGCTCCGCTTCCGCGATCTGAAACTGACGCTGCGCGGCTCCGCGCTCGAGCGCCGGTTGAAGCGTATATATACCGAGCTCGAAAAACGCGGTATTCAATTCAAACCGCACATGTGGCTCGCCGAAGAGTGGTTCTCGCCCGACGGCGTGCCCGGTATCGCGGTGCCGTTCTATCTCGCGCATCCGCGTCTCGAGAAACTCGAGCGGCAGATGATGAAGCAGGTGGAAGGCGGCAACGCCAACTGGCTGATGCGCATCCTGCGCCACGAGGCGGGTCATGCCGTGGACTCCGCGTACCGCCTGCGCCGGCGATCGGCGTGGCGCGACGTGTTCGGTCCCGCGTCACTGCCCTATCCTGATCGTTACAAGGCGCGTCCCGGCAGTCGCCGCTATGTGCATCATCTCGGCGAGTGGTATGCGCAGAGTCATCCCACCGAGGACTTCGCCGAAACATTTGCCGTGTGGCTCAAGCCCAATTCCGACTGGCGTCGCAGCTATCAGTCGTGGCCTGCGTATCACAAGCTGCAGTTCGTCGAAGAGCTTATGGCCGAGGTCCGCGGTGTAACGCCGAGCGTGCGTGGCCGAGCGCACATCGAGCCGCTCGGCGACAACGCGCGCACGCTCGGCGATCACTATCGGCTGAAGCTCGCGCGTTATAGAAAATACCGTGCCAGTGCGGCAGACCAGTTGCTGCTGCGCGTGTTCGTGACGCACGCGCAGATCAAGACGAAGACCAAAGCACGCGCCGGCACGCTGTTGCGCGGGAGCCGGCGCGAAATCGTGGTCGCCGTGGCGCGAGAGACCGGCGTGGATCACTACAGCGTGTATCAGATCCTGCGACTGACCATCGAGCGCGCCGAACGGCTCAAGCTGTGCGTGCGTGGCTCGCGTCGCGAGACCTTGCGCAACGTGCGCTGGATGCTTGCCCGGCTTGTGCGGCTGTATGGTCAGAGCGCCACGCCGCACCTGACTCTGTGAAGTGATCAAGTGAAGAAGTTGCGCACGCTGGTGGTCGTGCATTCGAGCCTGGTGCCGCCCGACAGTCTCAAAGACGTCGACCCGCGCCTGGCCGAGGAGATGCAGACCGAGTTCGACGTCATCTCCACCCTGCGCAAGGGTGGACATGAAGTGTTGCCACTTGGCGTGCTCGACAGCCTCACCGATCTGCGCAGTGCGGTGACGGACTGGAAGCCCGACATTGTCTTCAATCTTCTCGAAGAGTTCGACGGCATCGTCACCTACGACCAGCACGTGGTCGCGTTCCTCGAGTTGCTGCGCCAGCCCTACACGGGCTGCAATCCGCGTGGCCTGCTGCTGTCGCGCGACAAGGTGCTGTGCAAGCAGCTGTTGCAGTTCCATCGCATTCCGACGCCGCAGTTCGCCGTCTTCCGTCGCGGCCAGAAGCTGCGCGTGCCGAAGAAGCTGCGCTATCCACTGTTCGTGAAATCCGCTACCGAAGACGCGTCGCTCGGCATCGCGCAGGCCTCGGTGGTCGAGGACATCCACAAGCTGAGGGAGCGAGTCGAGTTCGTGTTCGAACAGCTCAAAACCGACGCGCTGGTCGAGGAGTACATCGAGGGGCGTGAGTTGTACGTTGGCGTGATGGGCAACGATCGCCTCACGCGCCTGCCCGTTTGGGAGATGCAGTTCGGCTCAATGCCCGAGAGTGCGATCGCCACGCGCAAGGTGAAGTGGGACAAGCGCTACCAGGTGAAGCACGGCATCACGACCCGGGCGGCCGCGGAGCTGCCACCTGCCGTCGAAGCGCGTCTGGACCGGCTGTCACGGCGCATCTACCGCGCGCTGCATTTGTCAGGCTATGCGCGCATGGATTTCCGCGTGCGCGAGGATGGCAGCGTGTTTGTGCTCGAGGCCAATGCCAACCCCAACGTCGCGCTGGAAGAGGACTTTGCCGAATCCGCGCGCGCTGCGGGAACCGGGTATGCGGCACTGCTCGAGCGCATCATGGCGCTGGGTCTGGACTACGAAGTGGAATGGCGAATGCTCAATGCGTAACTTTTTTTTTCGGGGCATCCTCGTTATCTGTGCCGCGTTGCTGGGTGCCTGCGTCGATCAGGAAGCCCTGCGCAAGGCCGAGCTCGACCAGATCGCGAGCCTCCTGCCGGGCCGCTACGACAATCTCACCCAGGTGCGCGGTGAGGCGGTGGGCCCGCGCGAGTCGCTCGCGTTGCTGATCCTGCCGGTGTACACGCCATCGATCGGCCGCTATACGTTCTATATGCAGGAGAGCGCCGCGGATGATCCGCTACGTCTGCTGTCGCAGCGGATCTACAGTTTCCAGATCGGTCCGAGCGAAGCGGTGATCCAGAGCCTGGCGACGTTCGACGAGCCGCAACGCTGGCGCAACGCGCAGGACAACCCGGAAGTGTTCAAGGGCCTGATGGTCCAGGATCTCAAAGTGATGGGCGGCTGCGAGCTCACGTGGACGCGCGCCATGAACGGCTTCGAGGCCCGCAACGACAGGCAGACATGCCGCAGCGTCTCGCGCGCGACCGGCTCGCGCATCAACGTTGAGTTGCGCATGACGCTCGACGCGGAGGGCATCGCGATCAGCGAGCAGCACTTCGATGCCGGCGGACGCGTGGTGTACGGCGATCGCAGCGATCCCTTCTATCGCTTCGAGCGCAGCCAGTAGCGATGCCCGGCGACATCCTGTTCCGCCACGTCCTGCGCGAGGTCGCGTTCGCGGTATTCGCAGTGGCGATCGTGCTGCTGGTGCTGCTGATCACCAACCAGATCGCGTTCACGCTCGGACGTGCCGCCGAGGGCAAAATCCCGGCGTCTCTGGTGTTCGAACTGGTCGGTCTGTCGGTGCGCCAGTACTCCACGGTGATCCTGCCGGTGGCGCTGATGCTCGGCATCGTCACCGCGCTCGGGCGCCTGTATCACGACAGCGAACTGGTTGCGGCGCAGGCGTGCGGCGCGGGCCCGAAGCTGCTGTTCGGGCCAACTGCGGTCGTCGCGGTCGCACTCTCGCTCTTGTGCGGCTGGATCGCCCTGAACTCCGCGCCGATCGCCTCGCAGCGCGTGCTCGACATTCGCGCCGACGCGCTGCGCACCGCGGCCACGCGCGGTCTCACCGCCGGGCGCTTTCGCTCCCTCGGCAGCGGCGCCGTGCTGTATTTCCAGGACGTCGACGCCGACGGCGTGCTGCACAACGTGTTCTTTCAGCGCCGCGGCCGCGACCCGCTGCGCATCGAAGTCATCGTCGCCGAGCGGGCGCAGTACGCGCTGGCGAGCGATGCCAGTGCGTATACGGTGACGCTCTACAATGGCGAGAGTTACGAAGGTGTGCCGGGGCAGGGCGCGTGGCGCCGCGTTAAGTTCCGCTACCAGATCGTTCCGGTGCGCACACCCGAAGGTGACGCCGGTTCGTTGCGCACCGAAGCGGTCCCCACCCGGACGCTGTTCGCGAGCAACGATCCGCGCCTCCTCGCCGAGCTGCACTGGCGCTACTCATCACCACTGATGGTGCTGATCCTCGCAGCGCTCGCGGTGCCGCTGGCGCGCTTGCGGCCGCGCCAGGGACGTTACTCGCGCATCGCGCTGGCCATCGTCGTGTACGCGGTGTACGCAAATCTGCTCATCGCCGGACGCACCTGGCTCGAGCGCGGCGTCACGCCTGAATGGCTAGGCTTGTGGTGGGTGCACGCGTTCGTTGCGCTGCTGGGCCTGGCGATCGTGTTTGGGCCGCAGCTGCGCGCGCGAGCGCGCTATTTCAGGTACTTGTCGAGCCAACCCAGCACTTCGTGATGCCACTGCAGGCTGTTGGCCGGTTTAAGTACCCAGTGGTTCTCGTCTGGAAAAAACAATAGCCGGCTGTCGATGCCCAGGCGCTGCAGCGCCGTGAATGTTGCGATGCCCTGACCGTCGGGCACGCGAAAGTCCTGCTCGCCCTGCACCACGAGCATCGGCGTGCGCCACTGCTTCACGTGGTTCAGCGGATTGAACTTCTCGTAGCTCTCCGGATTGTCGTAGTGGATGCCGCCGTGCTCCCACTCCTCGAACCACAGCTCCTCCGTGGTGTAATACATCGCACGCGCATCGAAGATGCCGTCGTGATTGACGAGGCACTTGAAGCGCTCAGGCCATTGCCCCGCGATCCAGTTGATCATGAATCCGCCGTACGAGGCGCCTAGCGCGCAGGCTTTGTCGCCGTCGAGAAAGTCGAAGCGCTCGATCGCCGCGGTGAGGCCTTTCTGGTTGTCGATAAACGGCTTGCCGCCCCAGTCTTGACTGATCGAATCCGTGAACGCCTGCCCATAACCCGGAGTGCCGTGGAAATCGATCATCACGATGGCATAGCTGGAGCCGGCCAGCGTCCTGGGATTCCACCGATAGCTCCACGAATTGCCAGCCGCCACCTGCGGACCGCCGTGGATCTGGAGTGCAACGGGATACTTGCGTCCCGCGACGAGGCCGGCCGGCTTCACCACGTAGCCGTACACCGTCTCGTTGTTCCAGCCCTCGAAGCTGAACTGCTCGTACTCGACAGGTGCGCGCGCTGCCAGCAATTCCCTGTTCACGTCACTGATGCGTGCCGGTGCCACGTCCGCTGCGCGCGCAAGGTACAGATCCGGCGGCGCGTTCAGGTTCGCCTGCGCGATCACGACACCGTTGCGCGCGGGCGAGTAGTCGGTGACCTGGCCGTCCGCGGTGAGCGCGCGCACCTTGCCGCTTTTCGGCTCGAGCGCAAACAACGGCACCTGGCCGCGTTCGTCGGCATTCGCGAGTAGTCCCGTCCCGCTGAAGTCCGCGCGCAGTCGCGCGACCGAGCGATCCCAGTCCGGCGCGAGCTCGCGTGTGCTGCCGTCCGCCTTGCGCACCATGATGGCGAAGCGGTCCGACTCGAAGCCGGGACGTTTCATTGCGAGATAGGCGAGCGTGCCGTCCTTCAGGAAGACGGGCTGTGTGTCCCAGGCGGGATTCGCGGCGGTGAGGTTGCGCGGCGCGGCGTCCCCGTCGATGCCGGTCTCGTACAGATCGAAGTTGGTGGACCACGGCTCGGTGCGACCCGCGACGCGTGTGGAGAACACGATGCGCTTGCCGTCAGGGCTGAAGGTGTATTCCTCGTCGCCGCCAAACGGCTTCGATGGCGTGTCCGCATCCATGCCGCGCATCACGTCGACAGGTGCGCTGGCCTTGCCGTCCGCGCCGACGTGTACCGTGAACAGGTGTGCGCGCGTACCGTTGCTCCAGGTGTCCCAGTGACGGATGAACAAGCGATCGTAGACGAGACCCTGCGACGGCGACTTTTCCTTTGCATCGAGACGGGCGCGCGTGCACGCGAGGTCGGCGCAGTCGGTGAACACTTCCAGCGAAATCGCCAGCACTCCCGACGCGCCCGGCGCGACGGCGAAAGTGCCGACTTCGAGCGGCAGGTCGGTGACCTGTGTGGCTTCGCCGCCCGCCAGGGCGAGCTTCCATACCTGCGAGCTGCCCGAGCGTGACGACAGGAAGTAGATCTCGCGTCCGTCGCTGCTCCAGCGCGCGCTCGCATCACCGGCGGCATGCGTGGTGAGCTTGCGCGGCGCTGCGAGCGGCATGTTGGTATCGGCGAGCCACAGGTCGGTGCTGCCCTTGTTCGCTTCCATGTCAGACGTGCGCAACGTGTACACGACGCGGTGACCGTCGGGAGCGACCTGCGGGTCGCTCAGACGCTTTACGCGCACGAGATCATCGGGCGTGAATGGCGTGGGCGCGGGCATCGACTGCGCTGACATCAGCAGTGCGATCAGCACGAGCGGCAATCGGCGCATGTGGTTCACCTCAATTGTTCCGCGTGACTATTTTCTCTGGCGCGAACTTCGAGCGCGGCCGCCTGCTGCCATTGCTGCAACAGCGGGTCAGCCAGCGTGGTCTGCACGTACGCCTGCGCAACCGGCGATAGCACCGCATCGTACGTGACGAAGCGCAGCACCATGGGCGCGAACATCGCATCGACCAGACAGTATTCACCGCACAGCCACGGACCGGCGCTGCCATACGTGGAGCGCAGCGACGCCCACAACGCCTGTCCGCGCGCGATGTCCTGCGCCAACGCGTCGCTCATCGGCGTGCTCCGGTTGCGCGCACACACGTTCATCGGCCAGGCCTGGCGCAGCGCCTGAAAGCCGGAGTGCATCTCGGCGCTCGCGCTGCGCGCAACCGCACGCGCGGCGTGCTCGCGCGGCAGGCCGCGGCCCGTTATTTCGATCGCATATTCACAGATCGCCAACGAATCCCAGATGACGAGGGCGCCATCTTTCAGCACGGGTACGCGTGGCGGTGCGCCGAGATTCGTCACTTTCGACTTGAAATCGGGAGTGTCGAGCAGCCATTGCACCTCTTCGAATGGCAGCTGCAGGTGTTTCAGGAACAACCAGACCCGCAGGGACCACGAAGAAAGATTCTTGTTGCCGATATACAGCGTTAGCGCGTGCATGGAAGGGGTCGTCATCCCGAATAGTTAGCACTCGCGAGCCCACGCTGCCAGTTTGCATTTCCGGCAAGGATCTTGCAGGCATTTCGACGTGGCCCTCAATCGAAGGTGCAGACATGAACGAGCAGGGTTCTGGTTCGCGGGTGGTCGCGGTTGTGAATCTGCGGGAGTATTTTCGCGACGCTCTGCAGCCCGCGCTGGCGCATCAGCACGTCGCCATCGCAGACCAGACGCAGCAGTACGTCGTCAACGTTCTGACGTTGTTCGCGCGCTCCGAAGCGTTGTACGACCGGACGCCCGAAGGGGCGCGCATCAAGCCACTCGTCCTCATGCTGACCGAGGCGCTGCAGACGCCCACCGAATCCATCGACATCGACTATCACATCGCCATGGGCGGGCGTGCCTACGACACGCTCGCGCAGTCGCTCGGTCGCGGGCGCCGCGCGGTGCTCGGCAATGTGTTCGCGGAGCTGGCCGGAAAATTCCAGCCTCTGGTGGATGCGCTCAACGAAATCAGTGAGACTGCATGCCGTCATTCGCAGCGCGACGTGCTGCGGTTGTACGAGCTGTGGGTGAAGACGGGCAGCCAACGCTCGCGTCGCCTGTTGCAGAGCCTGGGCGTAACCGCGACGCCCGGCGCACGCGGCGCGTTCCAGCACTGAATGATCCTGCGTCGCATGCAGGCCCTGCTGGCAGGTATCTACGACCTGCCCCAGGCGCACGACGTCTACGATTTCCTGATCACGGATCCAGCTGATCTGCCGCCGCAGCGTCGCGCTGGCGACGAGCAGGTGCTGGTCGCGACGCGCGGTGATGATGTCGCGATGGCTTTGTTCCTCGATGCGCAACTGCTGCGCCGTCTCGAAGCCACCGATCCCACCGCGACGCTCAACGCCGGCAATCTCGCCGATTGCCTGACCGCACTCGAAGGGGTGAGCCACTTCATCTGTCTCGCGTGGAACGCGTGCCACGACAAGCAGGTCTCGCTACTGGAACTGGAGCTGCAGGCGGAGGTGGACAAGTACATCGCAAGCTTCTGGCTGTTGCGTGCGCAGGATCCGCGCCGCTATCCGCTCGAGCTGCATCGACTCCTGTTCAAGCGCGCTCGAGTTGACGCCACGCTCGCTGGCGAACGCGAAGGCATGTATGCAACCGCGAACACATACGCTGCGCGTTTCTGCAGGCGCCTGGAAGCGGTGTTGTGCGAGTCGGGAAGGTCGGGGCGGGCGCGGGCAGTGCAGGCGATGAGCGAGTTGCGGCGTTTTTATCGGCTCAGCAACGCGCGCAAGCTCTCGCACATCGAGCATCTGGCCTAGTTAGCGTTTCTTCGCCTTCGCTGACTTCTCGGCTTCGGCGTCGTCTTTCTGCTTCAGCTCTTCGACTTCGCGCTTCAGGCGAATCCATTCCGACAGCTTGCGCAGGTCGGTGCGCTGGTGCGAGGTCGCGGGCTTTTTCGCCTTCTTGAGCGGATCACGATCGTACGGATCGTAGCCGCCCTTCAGATTGGTCTTGATGCCCTGACGGCATAGCGAATCGTCCTCTTCCTCGAGCTTGAGTTCGGGCACAGGTTCGCGGCGCTGCTGTTTGCGCGGGTCCAGGATCTGTTTCTTGAGTTTTTGCTTTACCACGTCACTGCGAGGAGGTTGCCTTAACGTTGTGGCACTTTAACGTCAGCGTGTCGCGGCCACTGTCGACTGCTTCACGTCGCGACGAACGGCCGGGTTCATTGGCGTAAATCCTTGACGTTTTCATTTAACTGGGCATAGCCACGCAGGATGCCCAGGGCCGTCTTGCCGTCGTTGAACTCGCCGCTGAGCGCCTTGCGCCAGGCCTGTGCGAACGGCATCCAGTGCACTTCGATCAGTTCGGCGGCCTCATGCGCCGTGGGCGTCGGGCTCAGCCCCTGTGCCAGAAACAGGTGGATCACTTCGGTGAACACGCCCGGTGAGCTGACGTAGGAACCTAGCGCCTGCCACTGGGTGGCGACAACTCCGGCTTCCTCGATCAGCTCGCGTTGCGCGGTGCGCAGCGGCGGCTCCGCCGGCTCGAGTTTCCCCGCGGGCAGTTCCCATATCCAGCCGCCGGCCGCGTGCCGGTACTGGCGCAGGATGCACACGCGCCCCGTGTCATCCAGTGCGACCACCGCAGCGCCACCGGGATGATGGACCACTTCGAGCAGCGGCTCGCTGCCGTTCGGCAACCGCACCTTCTCGACGCTCACCGTGATGACACGGCCCTGAAACTTCGTGTCCTTGCTGAGGATGTTGCTCATCGCGCCCCGCTTGTCCGTCATCTGCGACCTGCCACCATCATGCCCAAGCCTGCGGTGCTCGTCGTCACCGGTTTGCCTGCCGGCGGTATATCCACCTGCGTTGCGCACCTGACGGTGCAGCATCGCCGGGCGGGTCGCCAGTCCCGGCATGGCGATGCGGGCCAGCCAGCCCGGCCATCCAGTGTGGTGTGTGACGCATTGCTGGATATCCCGGGCCGCGCTGGCTGTACGAGCAGGACCCATACACGCTGCGCGGGCAGATCGAGCACTGGCTTACACAGCCAGGTTGAATCGCAAGGTATATTCGCCCCCGCATGTCCTCAGCCGTACATCTCGAGACGCTCAACAACGCGCAGCGCAAGGCGGTCACCCACGGTGAGCCGCTGCCCGAGAAGGGCTTTGCCTCCGGTCCGCTGCTGATCATCGCGGGCGCGGGCACTGGCAAGACCGCGACGCTTGCGCATCGTGTCGCGCACCTGGCGATCCACGGGGTGGATCCAACGCGCATCATGCTGCTCACGTTCACACGCCGCGCCGCGCAGGACATGCGTCGCCGCGCGGTGGAGATCGTGCGCAAGGCGCTCGACGACACGCTCGGTGGCAAGAGCCAGGCCTTCGCGCAGCGTCTCCTCTGGACCGGCACGTTCCATTCCATCGGCAATCGCCTGCTGCGTCACTACGCCCGGCATCTCAACCTCGATCCTGCGTTCACGGTGATCGATCGTGGCGACTCCGCGGATCTCATGGATTCGCTGCGTCAGGAACTGGGCTTCGCCGCGAAGGAGCAGCGCTTCCCCCGCAAGGACACCTGCTTCGCAATCTACTCGCATCGCGTCAACACGCGCCGCTCGCTGAGGGAATCCCTGGAGTCGCAGTTCCCGTGGTGCGCGCAGTGGGAAGCCGATCTTACAGCGCTATATCGCGCCTATGTGCAACGCAAGCAGAAGTACTCGATCCTCGATTACGACGATCTGCTGCTGTACTGGAGCATGATGATGAGCGAGCCCAAGCTCGCCGAGCATGTCGGTGCACAGTTCGATCATGTGCTGGTCGATGAGTACCAGGACACGAACCGCCTGCAGGCGGAAATCCTGCTGGCGCTGAAGCCGACCGGTGCGGGTCTGTCCGTGGTCGGTGACGATGCCCAGGCGATCTACTCATTCCGCGCTGCCGCCGTCGAAAATATCCTCGGCTTTCCGGATCGCTTCACACCGCGCGCGGAAGTCGTGGCGCTCGCGCAGAACTATCGCTCCACGCAGCCCGTGCTCGACGTCGCGAACGCACTGATGGCCGAAGCGCCGCGCCAGCATCGCAAGCATCTGCTGTCGATTCGTGGCGCGGGCGCGCTGCCGCGCTACGTGACGACGGACGATCCGGCGTCGCAGGCGCAGTACGTGTGCAGCCAGATCCTGGCCCGCCGCGAGGCCGGTTCGTCGCTCAAGCGCCAGGCGGTGCTGTTCCGCACCGGCAGCCACAGCGACGTGCTCGAGGTCGAACTCGCGCGCCGCAAGATCCCCTTCGTGAAATACGGCGGACTGAAATTCCTCGAAGCCGCGCACGTGAAGGACCTGCTCGGCGTGCTGCGTTGGGCCGACAATCCGCGCAATTCACTCGCGGCGTTCCGTACCTTGCAGCTGCTGCCCGGGATGGGTCCGGTGAATGCGCGCGCCGTTATCGATGTACTCGAAGCCGCCGGTGGCAATCTCGCCGCACTCAAGACATTCGAGCCGCCCGCGGGTGCCGCGAAGCTCGAATTCCCCAAACTCGTGCAGCTGCTCACGCTGCTCGGCGAACCGCAGCGACCGTGGCCCGGCCAGGTTCGCGCTATCCGCGAATGGTACAAACCGCATCTCGAACGCATCTACGAGCATTTTCACACTCGCATCGGCGATCTCGACCAGCTCGAGCAGTTGTCGACTCACTATCCGTCCCGCGAACGGTTCATCACCGAACTCACGCTCGATCCGCCGAACGCCACCAGCGATCTCGCCGGCACGCCGATGCTCGACGAGGACTATCTCGTGCTCTCGACCGTCCACTCCGCCAAGGGCATGGAGTGGGATGCGGTGTACGTGCTCAATGTTGTCGACGGCAGTTTTCCCTCCGAGTTCGCCACCGGCAAGGCAGAGCTCGTCGACGAGGAGCGCCGCCTGCTGTACGTCGCGATGACCCGCGCGCGCAACGAGCTGCATCTCATCAGCCCGTTGAGGTTCCAGCTCACGCAGCAGCCGCGCAACGGCGACGCGCATGTCTATGGTGGCCGCAGCCGTTTCATCTCGGACAAGGTGATGAAGGGGTTCGAGCAGACGACCTATGAGGGTTCGCACATTGGTGATGCGCGACTCGGGGACACTGCGCGCACCACCACGGTGGACATCGGCGCGAAGCTCAAGGACATGTGGTGAACCGTTACAGGTTTGCGAGTTCCTGAGGCGCCTAGCGGCGCCAAGGCCCGCCACCGCGCGCCGGCCTCGCCGGCCGTTCCTGTGCTTCGTTCACCCGCAATGGCCGACCGTTGATCTGATACGCATTGAGCGCCCCGATTGCCGCAACCGCATCGGTCTCAGGCATCTCGATGAAGCCGAAGCCGCGCGCCTTGCCGGTGTCGCGATCGTTGATCATTTTCACCGACAGCACCGTGCCATGTCTTTCGAACAGCGCACGCACGTCTTGCTCACCCATGTTGAACGGCAGATTGCCCACGTAGATCGTCGTCATGAGTTGATTCTCACGGTCCGTTGAGAGTGGGATCCACTTCGGGCTCGAGATAGGCGTACCCATCGAGCTCGTGCTCGTAGAAGCGCTTCAGCTGCTGGCTCTGCGCGACAGTCATGCGGTTTTCGCGCACCGCCCGCTCGCAGTCTCGCGCGAGCGCTGGATACAGCTCCGCGACGTCGTACTCCATGTACTCAAGCACTTTATTCGCGGTGTCGCCCTCCACGATCTCCTCGATCCACCAGCCACCGTCGTCGTGCAGCCGGATGTGCACGACGTGCGTGTCGCCGAACAGGTTATGCAGATCGCCGAGAGTCTCCTGGTAAGCGCCCACCAGGAATGCACCGAGGTAGTACTCCTCGCCAGCGCGCAGCTCGTGCAGCTCGAGTGTGCGCTTCACCTCGCGCTGGCTGACGAAGTGATCGATCTTGCCGTCCGAATCGCAGGTGATGTCGGCCAGTACACCCTTGCGCGACGGGCTTTCGTCGAGCCGGTGGATCGGCATGATCGGGAACAGTTGATCGATCGCCCAGCTGTCCGGCAACGACTGGAACACCGACACATTGCAGAAATATGTATCGGAGAGAATCGACTCCAGGTCCTCGAGTTCCTCGGGCAAGTCCTCGAGCTTGCGGCTCGCATCGCGGATCTTCGTGCAGGTCGCCCAGTACAGGCGCTCTGCGAGACCACGCAACTCGAGCGACAGCAAGCCCAGCTTGAACATCTGCAGAACCTGGTCACGCGCCGTGATGGCGTCGTGATAGCACTCCACCAGCCGCCGCCCGTTCACGGCGCGCCACGCATTGAACAGGTCGAGGATCGGTTGCGGCAGGGCGGCTGAGCCCTTGTAGTCCTCGCTCTCCTTGCCAATCACCTCGAATTTGTCGAGCTGTGAGGAGCCGAGGGTGTTGAAGATCAGCACGCTGTGATGCGCAGCAATGGCACGCCCCGACTCGCTGATGATCAACGGATGCGGAATGTTGCGCGCGTTGCACACGGTGGCGATGCGATACACGACATCGCTCGCGTACTCGTTCAGCGTGTAGTTCATTGAGGAGGGAAAGTTGGTGCCGCTGCCGTCGTAGTCGATGCCCAGGCCGCCACCGATGTCGATGTACTGCAGTCCTGCGCCGAGCAGCTTCAATTCCGCGTACACGTGCGCGAGCTCGCTGATGGCTTCCGTTACGCGGCGTATGTCCTGCAACTGGCTGCCCGGATGGCAGTGCACGAGTTGCAGACAATCGAGCATGCCCTTTGCACGTAACACCTCGACCACTTCGAGGATCTCGGTGATGAACAACCCGAACTTTGATTTCTCGCCTGCCGAATCGCGCCAGCGGCCCGAGCCTTCGCTCGCGAGCTTCACGCGCACTCCGATGCGCGGGCGCACGTCGTACTTCTCCGCCTGCTTGAGAATCAGCTGCAGCTCGGAGAAATTCTCGACGACGGGAATGATCGTACGTCCGAGCTTGGTCGCGAGGATCGTCGCCTCGATGTAGCTCGAATCCTTGAAGCCATTGCAGATGATCGGGCGGTCCGGCGAGCCCTCGGTCATCGCCATCACCGCGAGCAGCTCCGGCTTGGATCCCGCCTCGAGCCCGAAGCCGAACTCCTTGCCGTAGCGATAAACCTCTTCGACGACCAGACGCTGCTGGTTAACCTTGATCGGAAACACCGCTGTGTAGCGGTTCTTGTATTCGTTTTCGGCAATGGCCTGCGCGAACGCGTCGGCGAGGTGCCGCAGTCGATGCGCAAGTATGTCCGAGAAGCGCACCACGACCGGTGTGCGCAGGTCGCGCGCGGAAAGTCCCTCGACGACCTCGAACAGGTCGATCTCGCGCGCGCTCGTGGTGTCCGGACGCACGACCACGTGACCCGCAGCGTTGATGGAGAAGTAGCCCTTGCTCCAGGCGGCGACGTGGTAGAGGTCGAGTGAGTCATTCACTGACCAGGGCTGTTCGGGAGTATGTTTGCGTGCGGTCAGGTTTCCGCCCTCGAGGCCTGTGCGGACAGCACCATAACAAAGCTCTTATCCGGCTGCACCGGTTGCTACGGGGCGCTCGGGGTCTGCGGTCCATTCGCTGAAGGAACCGGCGTACAGCCTGGCGCCATCTCCCAGCCCGGCGACCTCCAGCGCGAGCAGGTGATGGCAGGCGGTTATGCCGGAGCCGCACATCGTTGCCAGTGCGCCGCCCGGATTCGCGTCGATGAGCGCTTGCCATTGCGCGCGCAGTTGTGCCGCGGACAGAAAACGCCCGTTTGCGTCGAGATTGTCGAGGAAAGGTCTGCTGACTGCGCCGGGTACGTGCCCCGCAACGGGATCGATCGTCTCGTTCTGACCCGCGTAGCGATCCGCTCCACGCGCATCCACCAGCAGCAGTGCGCAATCTGCCAGCCCGCGGCGCACCTGCGTCGTACTCAGCCATCCGGCAAACGGTCGCGCAACAACGCTGCGCGCGTTCGCAGCGGCGCTTGTTTCCGCCGTCACCGGCAGACTCGCCGCCGTCCAGGCGGCAAACCCCCCGTCGAGCACCCGCACGCGTTCGTGCCCGCGCGCACGCAGCAGCCACCAAAGCCGCGCCGCAAAGGCGCCGTGGCCCTGGTCGTAGGCAACGACCAGCGTGTCGGGAGCCACGCCATGCACGCCGAGCCAGCGCGCGAACTCCCGCGTGTCAGGCAATGGATGACGTCCGCTGCCTGGCACGCGGGGCCCCGACAGATCGGCATTAACCTCTGCAAAGTACGCTCCGGGGATGTGCCCTTGCGCATACACCTGCGCGCCCCACGCGGGCCTCGCGATGTCCGAGCGGCAATCGAAGATCACGCGCGCGACGCCATCCGGGGAGGGCTCGGCGAGCGTCTGACAGTCGATGAGTGCGTCCATGATTCATTCTCGATCCTGCCGCTTGCCGCTACAATCCTTGACTACATGACAATCGATATTTACTGGGGCAGCGGCAGTCCGTACTCATGGCGAGTGCTGCTCGCGCTCGAGTACAAACAGCTCCCTTACAATAGTCATCAGTTGCAGTTCGATCAGCAGGAGCACCAGGCGCCCAGGATGCTGGCGATGAATCCGCGCGGGCGTCTGCCGGTGGTGAGAGACGGCGACTATGTCGTGTTCGAGTCGCTCGCGGTACTCTACTACCTTGATCTGAAGTATCCGCAGCCCCCCTTGTTCGGACGCAGTCCGGAAGAGGCGGGCGTGATCATGCGCGTCATCAACGAGTTCCAGGCGTATACCGAAGAGCGGTTGATGTTCATTGTCGAAGCGATTTTCAGCGGTCGTCAGGCGAAGCTGCGCGAAGAGCTTACTCAGGCCATGCATCTGGTCGCGAGCGAAGCGCGCACCATCGAAGGCAGGTTGTCGAAGTCCGACTGGATCGTCGGCGAAAGTGTTTCGGCGGCGGATATCGCGATCTATCCGTGCATCCGTCTGTTGCATCGTGCGTTGCAGCGCCCCGAAGCAAGCGAGCTGGCGCGGCGGTTTTTGCCCGCCGTAGTGCACTATCCCGCGCTTGCGCGCTGGATGGAGCGCGTCGAAGGTCTGCCGGGTTACCAACGGACCTATCCTCCCCATTGGCAATGAGTCGAGTTAAC